>NZ_JAUBQQ010000035.1:0-52890 GCF_036701335.1 Microcoleus sp. Pol12B5
AGCATCCGTGACATTAACTCCCTTTGTTCTTTTGTAATAGGTTTCCATGCCGGATTTAAAACAAATTGACGACCACACTCTCGACATTTATAGTTTTGTTTGCCATGCCGACTTTGACCGTTCCGACTAACTTCTTTTGAGCTACAATTAGGACAATAGGGAATCTCTACTGTCATATCACGCTATGATAAACACTTCTCTCTAATAGTAACTTACTCGATCCTTTCCTTCAGGGCACTACCAGCTTGCCAAATTGCCGGTGCCGACGATTTTGTCAGCGGACTTCCCGACACGTATCAGACTGTTTTGGGCGAGTTTGGCGCGAATCTTTCTGGCGGACAAAGGCAAAGATTGGCGATCGCCCGCGCCCTTGTTACCGACCCGCCCGTCTTGATTTTAGATGAATCTACTGGAGCTCTCGATCCGGCAACTGAAACTGAAGCGCTCGATCGATTATTAGCCGATCGTCAGGGCAAAACGACAATTTTAATCAGCCACCGTCCCCGAGTCGTTCAGCGCGCCGATTTGATTGTACTGCTCGATCGGGGTGAACTAAAACTAACAGGAACTCCCGAAAAGTTGAGCCAAATTCCAGGAGAACATTTAGATTTTTTGCATCCATAATTATAGCATCCGACTTCGCGTCTTCGCGGTTCGTGATAACACCCGATCCGAGCGATAACCGGGTCGGGTAAAACTATTATTTAATCAAGAGCGATCGCCTCTTAATTTTGACGACCAACAATCCCAATCCTGCAACAATCATGGCAGAAATGCTGCTGGGTTCTGCCACTGGTTCGGCAATACTGAGCGAATTGATTGCCAAAGCGTGATCTCCCTCAGCACTGCTATAGACAAGCCGCCAAATGTTGGCAACATCACTGCGATCGCCTCTTATAGTTCAATCGGCAAATAATGGAACTTCCAGCATAAATCCAGGTAAAACATCTTCTCCAGAAAGTTGTGTTGGTAAAGAGCGAACCTCTTTTGGTTGTCCCTGTCGATAAATTTCTACCTGCTGATTTTGTGGATTAAACAACCAACCCAACCGCACCCCACTTTGTAGGTATTCCATCATTTTATCTTGCAAGGTTTGCAGATTGTCCGATCGCGATTCCCTACGGGATAGCTTCGCTTCACGCAGTTCAATGACAAAATCCGGCGCTATGGGGGGAAATTTCTGTCGTTGTTCTGGAGTGAGTGCTCCCCAGCGAGACAATTCCACCCATGCTACATCAGGAGAGCGAGATCCTCCACCGGGCAATTTGAATAGCGTGGAAGAACTAAACACCTTACCTAGTTGGGTTTGGCGATTCCAAATATAAACCTCACCGCCGAGATCCATCTCGCGACTACCGCTATCGCCGCCAACTGGAGACATAACAATTAATCTTCCTTCAGCATCGCGCTCGATCGTCAATTCAGGATTGCTGAGACAGAGTTGATAAAACTGCTCATCGGTAAATTGAACGCGATCGAGATTAACTTTTAGGGGTAACGTCAGCAAGGTCATCGTCATTACTCCCGATTTTTGAGACCTGATAATTTCAATTTTAATAGAATGTTTCGCTTACAATACACTTGTAGCATCTAATAAAAAACAGCGATCGCACTATGGGAATGACTCTGACCGAAAAAATATTAGCCAAAGCATCAGGCCGCACTAAAGTCGAGCCCGGAGAAAATATCTGGGTAGAAACAGACGTGTTGATGACCCACGATGTCTGCGGGCCCGGCACCATCGGCGTTTTCAAACGCGAATTCGGTGAGAATGCTAAAGTCTGGAACCCAGACAAAATCGTCCTCATTCCCGACCACTACATTTTCACCAACGACGAACGCGCTAACCGCAACGTCGATATTCTCCGCGATTTTGCCGCCGAACAAGGGATAAAATACTTTTACGACATCACGGATCGATCGGACTTCAAAGCAAATCCCGACTACAAAGGAGTTTGCCACATCGCCTTAGCACAAGAAGGCCACACCAGACCGGGCGAAGTGCTGTTCGGCACCGATTCCCACACCTGCAATGCCGGCGCTTTCGGACAATTTGCCACCGGTATCGGGAATACAGACGCGGCTTTTATCATGGGAACCGGCAAACTGTTAATCAAAGTTCCCGCAACCATGCGCTTTGTGTTCAACGGCGAACTGCCGGATTATTTGTTAGCAAAAGACCTAATTTTGCAGATTATTGGTGATATTAGCGTGGCCGGTGCTAACTACCGGACGATGGAATTTGCGGGCGATACAGTTGAGCGTTTGACGATGGAAGAACGGATGACGCTGTGCAATATGGTGATTGAAGCTGGTGGTAAAAACGGCACGGTTGCGCCAGACAAAACTACGTTTGATTACGTTACTTCGCGGACTGACAAACCCTTCGATTCATTTTACAGCGATGGGGATGCTAAATTTTATAGCGATCGCACCTACGATGTCAGCAAATTAGAACCAGTCGTCGCCAAACCCCACTCTCCCGACAACCGCGACTTAGCCCGCAACTGCCGCGATGTCAAGATCGATCGAGTTTACATCGGTTCCTGCACCGGTGGCAAAACCTCCGACTTCCTGAATGCCGCCCGCATTCTCAAAGGAAATCAAGTCAAAGTTCCGACTTATTTAGTACCAGCAACTCAGAAAGTTTACGAAGATTTGTTTGTCACAAAATACGATGGTCAAACGCTTTCGGAAATCTTCTTAGCTGCCGGTTGCATCGAACCTGCTGCCCCTTCTTGCGCCGCTTGTTTGGGCGGCCCGAAAGATACTTTTGGGCGGATGAATGAACCCGAAATTTGTGTATCTACAACTAACCGCAATTTCCCCGGTCGGATGGGAAATAAAGAAGCGCAAGTTTATCTAGCTTCGCCTTACACGGCCGCCGCTTCGGCGCTGACTGGGCACGTCACAGATCCGCGCGAATTCCTATAAGGTAGGGGCAATCCCCCCGTGGTTGCGCCCATATCGGGGGTAGGCACTCTTGGCACTACCCCTACAAATCTGTATGAATGATGTAGACGCGATAACTAGAATAAAATCAAAATAACTATCTATATCAAATGTGAAAAATTATGGTGACTCATCAGATCTTACGCAAGATGTCTGCCGCATTTCTCCTCTTAGCGGTTGCTCTATCATGCAGCTCAACTACGGCAATAACTCAAGCAGAAAAGGTTGAAGAAAAGCCAAAATTGCAGGTTGGTTACGGCGATTTGATATTTGACTATGAATCAGAATATATGATGATTCCCGTTACTTTATCTGGCGATGAAAAACAAGCGGGATTTCCCACTGTCTCACCACTATACGATTCTTATGAAGAGTCTAGGGGTAGCGGAATAGTTGGTTATAATATGATTTTTTATAACAAAAGTAGCGGAGAGTCTAATATTTTATTAAACAGACCAGCGTTAATCTCCAAATTTGAATATTTGTTAGGTAAACAAGAACCAGAAAATCCAAGCCAGGAAAATGTACAAACAAATCAACCAAAGCAAAATCGATCCAACAAAGCATCCAGCAAGCCTCAGAATCAGTTGCTGTTATTTCACATCATAGATAGCGATACAAATGCTGATGGCAAACTTGACAGGGCGGACGCAATTATTGGATATTTATCTAACTTGGGAGGCAAATCGCTTCAGGCAATAACTCCGCCCGATACCCAGTTAATGAGTTGGGTATTTGATGAAAAGAGCGGCGGAATTTTTCTCACTATTAGAAAAGACTCGGATGGCGATCGGAAGTTTACCGAAAAAGACGGTATTGATTTTGTCCGAGTGAATGTCAGCCAACCCAATGTTGGCAAAGAGATAATCGACGGTAAAACTCGGCAAAAATTGCAAAAAATTCTTATTAATTAAGAGTAAAGATAAGGTGCATTACCTAGTTTAAGTGACAGGAGATTTGCTTTGAAAACACTATTTTTGGCTTGGCAAACCCCGGACAGCGGTTCTTGGTTTCCGATTGGTCGGTTGACATTTAACGGCAAAGAATACCAGTTCAATTATACAAATGGTGTTCTAGAAGCTAAACTTAAGTGCGGGTTTCTGCCTTTGCCATCTTTCCCGAATTTCAATAATGTTTACACTTCACAGAAACTGTTTTCGTTGTTTTCTAATCGAGTGATGGCGCGATCGCGCCCTGACTACCCTGAATTTGTACAATGGTTGAATATCCCTGAACACGAACATGACCCAATTGCTTTATTGGCGCGCAGCGGAGGCAAACGGGCAACTGATAAATTTGAGGTGTTCCCTTGTCCCGAACCAGATGAAAATGGACGTTACTGTATCCATTTTTTTGCAGATGGACTGCGATACCTTTCCAAGTCGGCAATTGAACGGATTAATCGGCTTCAAGTGGGCGAACTTTTGTATTTAGCCCACGAATTTCAACATCCGCGCCCTTCCCGTCTGCTTCTGTGTACTAAAGATCACTGGATTGTCGGCTATTGTCAGCGCTATCTGGTGGATGATATTTTTGAAATTATTTCGCAGCATCCAGAATTGGTTCGCGTAGAAGTCGATCGTCTGAATCAACCCCCAACACCCCTAAAGTTCCGCTTGCTGTGCAAGATTACTGCCGATTGCCAGCAAGGCTTTCGACCCTTCAAAGGCCCGATGTACCAGCCGGTTAGCAGTGATGTTTTAGCTGCAAGTGCGATCGGATAATCAGCAACAATAAGTAAAATTACGATCGCAGAATTAGGAAAAAAGTCAAGTTAATTATTGTGAATTGAATACAGATTGAATACAGAAAATTGCACAATTTAGACGAATAATTAGCTAGCTGTTGACATTTTTTACATAATAGAGTATCTTTGAGCTAATTTATCGATTCCAAATTCCGCATTCTCAGTCAAGCCCATACAATTTATGAAAATTATTAGAGCTATACGCTGCTAATAATTTTCATTAGTATTTTTGTGCTAAATGAAACAAATACGAGTTTTAATTTTTATACTTAGAACTCGTATGAGTGCGAAATTGACCGATTAGAAACTTCCGCAAATTGTAAGTATGAACAAAAAAATAAAGATTGGGGTTGCTGAAGCTTTTGGTACTTTTGTGTTGGTATTAGGTGGATGTGGCAGTGCGGTTTTAGCTGGAGACAAAATCGGTTTTTTGGGAGTTTCGATCGCCTTTGGTCTATCCCTCTTAATCATGGCTTATACCATCGGCCCTATCTCTGGATGCCACATTAATCCGGCGGTAAGCATCGGTTTAGTAGTTGCCAAACTGATCGATGCTGTTTTGCTTCCTTATTATATAGGAGGTCAGATTGTAGGGGGAATTCTAGGCGGTCTTGTTTTGTATATGATAGCATCAGGAAAACCAGGTTTTGATGCGGCAGCTTCGGGATTTGCATCTAACGGTTTTGGAGAACATTCTCCCACTGGTTACGGACTTTTGGCAGCAGCTTTGACGGAAATTGTACTGACTGCTTTTCTGTTATTTACAATCATGGGTACTACCCATCCCAAATATCCAGTCGGTTTTGGTGGAATTCCCATCGGCTTGATGCTGGTGTTGATTCACTTAGTCGGAATTCCCATAACTAATACTTCAGTTAACCCAGCTAGAAGTATCGGTGTTGCACTTTTTCAAGGCGGATGGGCAATCCAACAGTTGTGGGCGTTTATTGTATTCCCAGTGATTGGTGGAATTATCGGCGTTTTGGCTTATAATCTCATTAAACCCACTATGGAAGAAATTTGATCGAGAATCAAAAATAAACCGGGTTTATTGATTTTTTTAGGGTGGTAGAATTCATCCGGCAACTTAAGAAACCCGGTTTGTCGATCGCACAACTTGATAAAATTGCAAGTATTCGGTAAATAGATGCCATGATTACGATCGTGATGGGAGTCTCAGGTTCTGGGAAAACAACTGTTGGCAAGTTGCTGGCGCAATCTCTCAATTGGGATTTCAGCGATGCCGACGATTTTCACCCATCAGCTAATATCGATAAAATGAGTCGGGGCATTCCTTTACAAGATGTGGATCGCCTTCCTTGGCTATTACAATTGCAAGCTACAATAGACAGGTGGCTGTTAGAAAATAAAAATGTGGTTTTGGCTTGTTCTGCTTTAAAAACATCTTATCGCGAAATGCTCTACCGAGACCACAAGCGAATGAAGATAGTTTATCTCAAATGTTCTCTTCAGCTATTAGCCACAAGGTTAAAAAATCGCGAAAATCACTACATGAAAGCAGATTTGCTGTTAAGTCAGTTAGACAGTCTCGAAGAACCTGAAGATGCAATTATCATAGATGCTTCGCAGCCGTTAGAGTTAATTTTGCGCCAAATTAGAATTCATCTGATGTGCGGTTAATTGCCCACAATAAAACCTCTAATACCAAATCTAGCTTCAATACCCCTTAATTTCTTAGTTTCTCTCCGCTAGGAGAGGTTTTTAAGGCGGATTTAGTATAAAAGTTATTTTTTCATGAAAAACCTAGTTTATGAACCAAATTTAGCCCCCTCTGCGTTTCCAGGCTGATAGGTTTGCGGCCCTAATTTTTGTACAAATACAAGAAAGCTTCTACTTCAGCCCCAGTAGGTTGAGATCTAATTGCCCCGGGTTTCATTGCTGTCATCGCACCTACCGCACTGGCATAAGTTACAATTGTTTGGGCTATTTTTGGATCGGCTAAATTCTTAATTCCCTGCTTGCACAACTGTCGCACAAAACCAGCCAGAAATGCGTCGCCTGCACCTGTTGTATCCTCAACATCTACTGTAAATGCGGGGATTTTTCCTTCATTTTCCGAGATACAATAAGCGCAACCTTTCTCGCCTGCTGTCACCAAAACGCCTTCTACAGAATCGAGACGGTAGGTAATAGCTCCAGCGTCGGTAGTGTCAAACAACCATTCGGCTTCTTCCTCAGATAACTTGACAAAATCGACTTTTTTTAATATTTTTCTAATGCGCGCTTTTGCTTCGTCTGGATTTGGCCAAAACACGGGACGCCAATTGATGTCAAGTATAATTTTAACGTCGTACTGTTCTGCTAGTTCGATCGCTCGGACGATCGCCTCTCGACTTTCAGGATAAGCTAATTCTAAAGTGCCTAGCACTAAATATTCGGCATTTTCAAACAGCACTTCGGGTAGTTGTGCAGCGAGGAGGCGGGTGTCAGCAAAATCCGCAGTATCAAATTTGCCAAAACCGGCAAAAGATCGATCGCCCACTTCATTTCGCAAGACATAAACTTGTCGCGTCGGCGCACTTGGATGTCGCTGCAATCCAGCAAGATCAACCCCTACTTCTTGCAACACCTGCACTAGGGAATTCCCCAATTCATCCCCACCTACAGCACCGATAAATCCCGCCGCCGTCCCCAATTTAACCAAAGCACAGGCAACATTAGCAGGAGCACCGCCGGGATATGCAGTCCAAGATTCTACCTCTTCGAGAGATACTCCTGGTTTGTCTGCTAAACAATCAAATAAAACTTCACCCAGACACAGAACGCGAGGATAAGTCATAGAAATTTGAGATTTGAGATTGGAGATTTTAGACCAGCAGTAGACAGGTTAATAATGATTTTTAACCCATCCCAGGAAAATTGCAAGCTATTTTTTTATGGCTGCTCCTATAATATCAGACTTACTGATATTGGCAGTTACTCCCTAAAGGCTCAAATATAGTGCGGGGGTATCGGTTAGTTGTTTTACGCGCCAACATCTGCAGGTTGGGCCCGGATGTCAGATGGAGGTAGGTAAAGGCAGCATCCGCCACCCGACGCACAAGGAGTGGTGGCTGCCCGTCTTGCCTTGTGCGCGCTGGGTTTGCACTCGTGGCGATTCTGCAAGCGAGTTGGTGCTTCTGGCCCGAAAAAGTAGCACAGCAAATTTAATTTTCTCTTCATACTTGATCCCTCATCCTTTAGAATTGTAGATAGGTAAATATGCAGACATAGGAAAAATTTATGAGTGGGATTGTCTCTGGAACCCCTGTCACCCTGTCGGACAGAGAATTGCAAGTGGTAGAGTTAGTAGCAGCGGGATTGACTAATGAGAAAATCGCCGAAAAGTTAGAGATTAGCAAGCGTACAGTTGACAACCACATTAGCAATATCTTGAACAAGACGCGGGCTGACAATCGAGTTACGCTTGTACGCTGGGCGTTGCAGTGGGGAAAGGTATGTTTGGACAATATTAACTGCTGTCCTCTACCGCGGCCGATCGATAAAGAAGTATCTTAAGTAGGGATTTTGGTTGGAGACAGGCAAAGAAATGATGCAAACGGCACAAGAAAAACAACTCCGCTATCAAATTCAAAGCCCTGGATTGCCGCTGGCGGTGTATCGCGAAGTGGCGACCCATTTGCGTCAAGTTGAAGGGGTGCAAACCGGTTTAATTCCGCAGCAGTCGCAGCGGTTTGATTACTACGACAGCCAAGTTGGGGGTTTGTGGATACAGTATCCTGAAGGGTTCGATTTGGCAGGTCGCGAGCGGGTCGATCGCATTTTGGCTTATTATGGCGATCGTTACGGAGCGTGGGAATTATTAAGTCATTAGTTATTGGTAATTGTTGACTGCTAACTGTTGACTGTTAACTAATGACTAATGACTAATGACTAATGACTAATGACTAATGACTACTGACTAATGACTACTGACTAATGACTACTGACTAACAAAATGAGTGCAATTAAAACTTTACCGGGAACGCGGGATATTTTGCCCGCTGAAATTCAATATTGGCAAAATATAGAAGAAGTCGCTAGAACCATTTTAAAAAAAGCGGCTTATCGAGAAATTCGGACGCCAATTTTTGAACAGACATCTTTATTTGAACGCGGCATCGGCGAAGCTACCGATGTTGTGGGCAAAGAAATGTACACTTTTAAGGATAAGGGCGATCGATCGACTACTTTGCGACCAGAAGGCACAGCCGGAGTAGTTCGAGCTTTTATTCAAAACAGTTTGTACGCGGCGGGAGACGTGCAGCGTTTGTGGTATGCGGGGCCGATGTTTCGCTACGAACGCGCGCAAGAGGGAAGACAGCGGCAGTTTAATCAAATTGGCGTGGAAGTCTTGGGGAGTGCGAATCCTCGTGCGGATGTCGAAGTAATTGCGATCGCCTGTGATATCCTGCAAACTCTCGGTTTAAAAAATTTGCGCCTCGATATTAACTCTGTCGGAAATAAGGAAGACCGACAAAATTATCGACAAGCATTAATAGATTATTTTATACCGTACAAATCCGAATTAGACGCCGATTCCCAAGACCGCTTGACTCGAAACCCGCTGCGGATTTTGGACAGCAAAAATCAGCGTACTCAAGAAATTGTAGCTGGTGCGCCGAGTATTTTAGAATATTTGGGAGAGGAATCGCGATCACACTTCGAGCAAGTGCAGCTTATGCTCACAAATTTAGGAATTAGCTATCAGTTAAATCCCAGATTAGTGCGCGGTTTAGATTACTATACCTACACCGCATTTGAAATTATTTCCGACGATTTGGGAGCGCAAGCCACAGTTTGCGGAGGCGGCCGCTACGACGGTTTAGTCAAGGAATTGGGCGGCCCTGATACGGCGGCAGTCGGTTGGGCAATGGGTATCGAAAGGTTGATTATCCTGCTGCAAAAGTTGCAACCTTTGCCCGCGCCCAAGTTGGATTTTTATTTGGTATCCAGGGGCGAAAAAGCTGAACAGCAATCGGTATTGTTAGCTCAAAAATTGCGAAGTGTGGGGTTTAGTGTCGAGATAGATTTGAGTGCTAGTGCTTTCGGGAAACAGTTTAAAAGAGCCGACAGAAGCGGTGCAGTTGCGTGTTTAGTTTTGGGAGATGCGGAAGCTGAAAACGAGACGGTACAATTGAAGTGGTTGGCGAGTGGTGAACAAAGTGCGATCGCCCAATCTGAACTACTAGCAATGACAAACGAGCTACAGCAGAAAATTAACAACCCTTAGAACTCTCGGTTTTAGCCCAGTCTAGACCCCCTAAATCCCCCTTAATCAGGGGGATTTTGAATTCCCATCCTCTCCTTACCAGGCTCTGCCCGGTAACGCATATCCAGAGGTTCTGCCTCGTCATTAAGCCATTAACAGTAATCCCAAAAACCAAGAGATATAATTTAAACATTAAAACATTTAACCTCTGATAAACTATGTCTGTAGCCACTAAAAATTATGAAACACAACTCACAATCACCTGGCCGCTACTACCAGAAGATTTTCAACTACCAGACGACCCAGTGGAAGACGAAAGCGAACCATTATTAGCCGCCGCTTTGCGCCAGCCACTAACAGGATTTCCTGAATTAATGCAGGAGGCCTTAATTGTTTCCAACTTTGCCTTGTGTGCCGGCATAAGTTTCCCAGGTTCAAGCAGCGACGAACAGCGTATTATCTGCAAAGCACCAGATTGGATGTACGTGAAACCCGTCAATCCAAAAAATGTCTCGCAAGTCCGCCGCAGTTACACCCCGCACACAGAAGGAACCATCCCCCAAATCGTGATGGAATTTCTTTCAGAAACCTATGGAGAAGAATACTCCGTTGAATTTACCTCGCGGGTGGGAAAGTGGTTTTTTTACGAGCAAGTAATCAAAGTCCCCAGATACGTCATATTCCGAGCCAAAACAGCTCATTTAGAAGTTTACGCTTTAGAATTAGAGCGTTACAACTTGCAAAAACCTGATGAAAACGGACGTTATTGGATACCGGAATTAGACTTATTTTTAGGTATTTGGGAAGGAACGCACGAAGGAAGGACAGGCTGTTGGTTGAGGTGGTGGGATGCAGAAGGCCAGTTGTTGCTGTGGTCGGAAGAACAAGTAGAACAAGAACGCCAACGGGGCGATCGCGAAAGACTGCGCGCTGAGAAATTGGCCGAAAAATTGCGTCAAGCGGGGATCGAGTTAGACGATGAAGAGTGAAATATCAATTGATGAGCCGAGTTCGATCGTGTTTTGGTATGATGACACTCTTGTGGTGCCGGCATCCAGCCCGCCCTTGGCAAACTTTGCACTCCTATGTCAATAGAACGTCTCCAGCCGATCGCCTGGACAAAAAAACCGCGACTCATATCCTTATTTTCTGGTTGCGGCGGCATGGATTTGCCATTCCACCAAGCCGGGTTTGAGGTAGTTTGGGCGATCGACTCCAATAAATACGCCTGCAAAACATTCAGCAGAAACATCGCCGATGTCATCATCAACGACAGCATAGAAAATATAGACATTGCACAAGTTCCCGAAGCTGAAATATGTATAGGAGGGTTCCCCTGTCAAGATTTTTCCCTAATTTGGAAACGTCCCGGACTTGAAGGAACCAGAGGCAATTTATATACATATTTTCTCGATTTTGTCAATAAAAAAAAGCCCAAAGCTTTTGTAGCAGAAAATGTCAAAGGCTTATTAAGTGCAAATAATTATCAAGCAATAAAACAAATAATTTCTGACTTTGAAAGTATCGCTCCCGGCTACTTAGTTAAACCTAAACTCTACAACTTTGCCGATTATGGAGTTCCGCAATTCCGCCAAAGAGTGTTATTAGTTGGCATTCGGATGGATACAGGATTTAACTTTGTGCATCCTCAGCCAGAATACGGTCAAAATCGCAAAAATCCTTATCGAACTGCGGGCGAAGCACTCAAAAATGTGGAAGCAGTTCTTGACAATAACCAACATCATAAAATTCAAGCCCGCACCGTTGAAATTTTAAATCGAATTAAACCGGGAGGCAATTTTTCTGATATTCCCAAGGATAGTCCATACTATGTCAAAGGCATGATCAGTCACGTTTATCGGCGAATTCACCCAGATAAACCATCATCGACAATCATTGCGGGGGGCGGTGGCGGAACTTGGGGTTATCATTATTTAGAACCGCGTTCTTTGACAAATCGTGAAAGAGCAAGATTACAAACATTTCCCGATGATTTTGTTTTTGAAGGTTCTACGACTGAAGTACGGCGGCAGATTGGCAATGCAGTGCCACCGCAGGGAATCGCTGCTGTTGTTGAGGCTTTAATTCCGCTATTGAAGGGGGATTATGCCCAAGTTGATTTATATGAAATGAGTAAAAAGTTGCAGGCTATGTCAATTCAACAACGATTAAAATGGGCTGAATAAGAGGGGTACGAGCAGAGTTTGCCGTTAATTTAAAATGGGGTGAGAGATAGGAAGCTTAAGATTATCTTTATCTGGGTTTATGATTAAATGAAATACATCAGGATGGAAAGTCAATGATCGAGTTTGATATAGGTCATTACACCGATTTTAAGTTGCCCAGCCACTCAGATATTCCACACCAATTACAGCAAACACTTCACACGGTTTGGGACAGAAAGTATCGTGATTTATACGAAACGGGTGGAAAATGCAATGTAGAAGAAGCTTTTGTAGCAGTAATGACAGCTTTTGGAATGCCTAATGATGCAATATCCCATCAGCGATATGTCTACTTGGCTTATGGAATAGCATTAGCAGCTAAACCGACCATTAAACATTACTTTACTGAAAAACATAAGGTTGATATCGTTGAAGGAATTGTATCTTATTGGCTGAAGGAGGGTTGTGAAATCCCAGAAACTTGGGCAGATACATTGTTTCCTGATATCAACAAAATTGGAAAATATCAAGCTACTGACGAAGCTTATAATATCTTCTATGGCTTGCTGCAAACACTCAATACAAAAACAGCCTATAATGCCATCTTAGATATTCTGTATGATGCCATTACCGGCGATGCTATTTCTGGTTTTGCTGTGGCCAAACGAGATATGTTTAATTGGTGGTTAATTGATGTGATTCCTGCTGCCTATTGTTTAAATTTGCCATCTACTTTATATTCAGGAAAATGGGAATTTCCGCCACTGACTCAGTGCGCTTAAGTGATGACAAAAGTAATTGGAAAATAGTGCGTGTTGCTGATTGTAGTTAACTTAAGGCACCCTGAAACCTTTGAGCGATTCCCTACGGGATAGCTTCGCTCGCGCGGACTTTTCCTCCTCCCTCAACCCTTTACACTGCACCAAAACCCCAACACCCCCGAAACGAGTCTAAAAGTTCCAATACGGATTGAAACTTCTAGACTCGTTTGGACAATAATAAGGGGACGGACTCAAGAGCTATTTATCGTTTTTGTGAGAATTCTTGCCGCCTTCGCGACCGATCTCTGACATATGCTCCCGATCTTGGCTGACTGCTTCACCACCCTTGCGACCAGCCTCTCTCGCTTCCTCGGAAGTAAACTCATGTGCTGTTCCTTTTTCGTGGGCAGCTTTTCCGCCTTGGCTGGCAATTTCCCGCTGTTTATCCTCATCCATTGAAGCGAATCCACGGTTGCTTGTATCTGTCATGATGCAACTCCTTTATACTCAACTTTTTCGTTTGGGTTTACAGGTTAAAAAACTTGCAAAACCTGTTTGATTGATAGTAATTACTTGCAAGTTATAGGTAATTGTAAAAAAGTAAAAATATGGAAACCTCTATCTAAAAGAGTAGTTTTGAAATAATGATGATGTCGCTGTCAAAACCGATTTGTTTTACCTAGCTCTACTAATTCAGGTAGCAGTTAAACACCCCAAAAGGCTTTGTCAATCTTTTCCAGTTTCGTCATTCGGGTGATCGACTGGTTTGGATTCGAGCGAACCCTTCTGGCGCAAGAAGACAGACAAAACCGCCAGTGTGCCGATCGACAAAAACTCACTCTGCCAGTTTTGAAACGACTCGAACCAAAAGCGTGAAGTGCCAAGGTATTCTATAGCTGAGACAGGCTTTTCGCCGTGTTGTATCTGCTCTTGACTGTACTCCTTCGCCCCTCCCACCGCATGAAGCGCAAAGGAGAGAAAAAAGAGCAGAAAAAGTGCAAGAGTCAAAGAGTTTTCGTAAACTTTGAGACTCAAGCCTCCCTGACGAACCGGCCAGGGAGTTTTCGGATTCAGCTCTTGATTTCCAGGCTCAGCATCAACTGCTTCTTCTTCCTCAAGCTTTTTCGACTGCGGGGAACCCTTCTGACACAGGAAGGCGGTCAGCAGAACGTACATCCCCATCTAAAGAAACTCGCTCTCCCAGTTTTCAAAGAGCGCTTCGATAAAGTGACCGCTTCCAAGATACTTAACAACACAAATCTGGGGCTGCTTGCGATCTTTTAATTCTTGACCCTTCCTTCTACTCAACGCCTGCTCGAACTAACGTGATGTTATGGGGAGAACTTGTAGGTCATCACCTAGCCAGAGGAGGACGACGCTCTCATTGGCGAAGCCTATATCGTTCCTCAAGATCAGAGCACGTACATTTCCACAAAATAATTAATCAGGCACCATCAAACCCTTCAATATTCTCCTTTTCTCCTCCTCCCTCAGCCCCTTCGACTGCACCAAAACCCCAAAACCCCCCAAACCCATCGGATCGATCAACTGATGCAAAGCCTCCCGTCGGCGCAAAAACGTTGCCAAATCCAATACTTCTGCATTATTTGTTGATAAAGAAGCAATGCGATCGCCCAAACCCAACGCCATCAAAAACAAAGCCTGCTGAGTAAACCCTACCACATCCAAACCGCACAATTCACCCTGCCTTTCCAGCGCCGTAAAATTAACATGAGCCGTTAAATCCTGCCGCCCCACATTAATATAAGGATTATTGTGATATCGGTGCAGATAATAACACTGTAGCGTTCCTTCCCTGCGCCTCGGATTGTAATAGCGGTGCGCCGGATAACCGTAATCAATAGTTAACAAATATCCCCGCTGCAACTTTTGAGCAACTGTACTCATCCAGTCCAAAGCCGCCAAATTCACCTCACTGCGATAACCATCCCCGTACACACTCGCCGACAAATCGATGCTTACAAAATCCAAATATTCGGCAATTTTAGGCGTGGCAACCTCGCCAATTACTTCAATAAATTTTATCTCTTCTTGTTCATTTTTTGGGGTTTCTGCGGTAACGTAAATTTCCATAACTTGCCATTTTTCCAGAATGAATTGATGCACGGGCAAAGCATCCACTAACTCGTTAGAAAAGAAACAACCGACTATTGAGTTATTAACTATCTCCTCCCAATTGCACCACTTGACGCACGTTATCTCACTTAATCTTTGGCGTTGTTCCGCTTGAAGTTTTGGCGAAATTTCAATGATTATGTATGTTAAATTTTTAAATAAGTCGGGATGTTGCCGTTGCAGATATTGCAGCACATTTTCGGCAAAAGTTCCCCGCCCAGCGCCCATTTCTACGATCGCGAAATTGAAAGGGCGATCGAGCAATTCCCACATTTCCACAAACTGCTGTGCCAAAACCTCCGCAAAATCAGCACCCCAATGAGACGACGTGATAAAATCGCCTTGTTTGCCGATCGACAGTCGATCGCTATTATAATATCCGTGCTGCGGATGATATAATGCCAAATCCATATATTCAGCAAAAGTAATTCGCTGCTGCGGAGTTGCCGCAATTCTTTCGCAGATTAAAGCGCAGAGCTCCGGGTTGCTGTCATTGATATCTGATTGCTGAACTTTCATAATTTATCGAATCAAAGTTGATGTTATTTCCTTTGTGAAGGAGAGATTTTTTTATTAACCGCAGAGGGCGCAGAGGGCACAGAGAAAGAGAGAAGAGAGAAATAAGGTACATTTTAGCGACGTTAATAGCAATATTAATCGATATCCATCCGCATTTATCCGCGTTCATCTGCGGTCAAAAAAATCAACCCGGTTTCCACAAAAAAACCGGGTTAAACTCTCAGATTAAAACCGACCAAACCTACCTGTCAACCGAGCCCATAATAATGTCGATACTCCCCAAAATCGCCACCAAATCCGCAATCTTCACGCCGCGCACAATGTGAGGCAAAATCTGCAAATTATTAAAGTCCCCAGTCCGAATCTTCCAGCGCCAAGGAAAGACACTATCATCCCCGATAATATAAATCCCCAACTCACCTTTGCCGCTTTCAACGCGGACATAATGTTCGCCCTTGGGAATCTTAAAAGTCGGCGCTACTTTTTTGCCAATAAACTGATAGTCAAAACCATTCCATTCAGATTTTGGCCCGCTTTCGAGTCGCTTCGCTTCCAAATTCTCGTAAGAGCCACCGGGGAGTCCTTTCAAGGCTTGATAGATAATCTTAACCGACTCGCGCATCTCCCGAACCCGCACCACATACCGGGCCAAACAATCGCCAGCAGCTTCGGTACAAACTTCCCAGTCGAAGTCGTCATAACATTCGTAATGGTCAACTTTCCGCAAATCCCACTTAACGCCGGAAGCGCGCAACATCGGACCGGAAAGTCCCCAGTTAATCGCTTCTTCGCGAGAAATAGTACCCAGGCCTTCAATCCGGCGGCGGAAGATTGGATTGTTGGTAATTAAACGTTCGTACTCGTCAATTTTGGGAACGAAATAATCGCAGTAATCTTCGCACTTATCTACCCAACCGTAAGGCAAATCGGCGGCAACTCCGCCAATGCGGAAATAGTTATTATTCACCATGCGATAACCTGTGGCTGCTTCCCACAAGTCTAGAATCATCTCGCGATCGCGCATAGTATAGAAAAAAGGAGTTTGCGCCCCCACGTCCGCCAAAAACGGCCCCAACCACAACAAATGGTTAGCAATCCGGTTCAACTCCAGCATGATTACCCGAATGTAACTCGCCCGTTTGGGGACAGCAATATTCGCCAACTTTTCCGGTGCATTGACTGTCACCGCTTCGTTAAACATCCCCTCCGCATAGTCCCAGCGGCTCACGTAGGGCACGTACATCACGTTGGTGCGATTTTCGGCAATTTTTTCCATCCCGCGGTGCAAATAGCCCAAAACAGGCTCGCAGTCAACCACATCTTCCCCGTCTAGGGTGACGATTAGCCGGAGTACCCCGTGCATGGATGGGTGGTGCGGCCCCATGTTGAGCACCATCGGTTCGGTTCTAGTCTCAATTCTTGACATAATTAAATGAATTAATGATTACTGGCTATTGTTGATTTTTGTTTGGCTGTTATAGATTATGAAGGATATCGAGCTCTGTGAGAAGGACACCCCTGGATCGGATGTCAGTATTGACACCTATCACGTTCCTGTTTTGGGTCAAGAATTAATTGCGGGTTTGGCTGTGCGTCCAGGCTGCCGCTATTTGGACGCTACGCTTGGGGGCGGCGGACATACGAGTTTGATTTTAGCTGCGGCGCCAGATGTTTCAGTGGTGGCGATCGACCGCGATGAACAAGCCATCCGTTTTTGCCAAGCCAGATTTGCCAACTCGCCCGTTGAGTTTTGGCACGGTAACTTTGCTGAATATCAGTCCTCAGAGGCCGAATTTGATGGTATCATAGCAGACTTGGGCGTCAGCTCTGCTCAGTTCGATACACCGGAACGAGGATTTAGTTTTCGCCACCCAGCTCAACTAGATATGCGTATGAACCAGCAGCAATCTTTGACGGCAGAAGAGATTATCAACCACTGGGAAGAAGTTAAACTAGCAGATATTATTTACAAGTACGGCGAGGAGCGACTGTCGCGGCGGATCGCGAGGCGGATTGTGCAAAGCCGTCCTTTTCAAACTACAACAGAACTTGCAGGCGCGATCGCCTCCAGCTTCCCCCCCAAGCAGCGCAACGGCAGAATCCATCCGGCTACCCGTACTTTCCAAGCTTTAAGGATAGCCGTCAACTCCGAACTCGCTTCTTTAGATACTTTCCTCCACCAAGCGCCAAGGTGGTTAAAACCAGGTGGGAGAATCGGAATCATTACATTTCACAGTCTGGAAGACCGACCAGTCAAGCACCAACTCAGAGGAACACCCAATTTGCAGGTACTGACAAAAAAGCCGATCGGGCCGCAATCCGAAGAAGTAGCTAGAAATCCCCGCTCTCGTTCTGCTAAGCTCAGACTGGCAGAAAGAATAACTTGATTCGGCAGTAGTAATATGCTTGCTGCAAAAAGTTCAGAGATTAGGGAGACTTGCATGCAGCAATCAAGTACGATTCGGCAAAGATGTAGGGAATAGCGCCAACAACCCACCACTAACCCTCCGGGTACAGTGGGGCTTGAAATACAGCCGGTGTTGACCAGACTTAGGTAGCAATACCTGCGTTAGTAGTAAGTGTTAAAATTCACACCGAGGACAGTACCCAGCTAGTTAAGAACTCTGCAATCAGAGCATTAATTAGCCGTTTTGAATGCTGGTGTGTTTAGAAAAGTACCAACTGCTAACAAGGTCATTGCTCGTATCACAGCGTGAAAGCTGACTCGGGAATTTTCCCTATTGAAGCGGCCTACCGAGGCGGGTTACAGTATCGAAAGCCTCTCATCTGTGCGAACAGATGGTGCGAAAGGAATGCTCACCTTGAGGTAAAACGGGTTTCTTTAACTCAACTTGACGTAACTGATATGTTGCATATATCCAGCCCCCCTTTTCCTCCCGCCACCTTGCTGATTACAGCTATGGTGGGGGTTCTCAAGGGGGAAGAAAGATGAGTCGGGGAGATGGAAGCAAGCTGAAACTGATGGTAGTCGATGACGAACCCGACAACTTGGATTTATTGTACCGGACGTTTCGACGCGACTTTCAGGTTTACAAAGCAGATAGCGCCCTCAGCGCCCTGGAAGTTCTAGACGAACAGGGTGAGATGGCGGTGATTATATCTGACCAGCGGATGCCAGAAATGAATGGCACCGAGTTTTTGGGGAAAACAGTCGAGCGATTTCCCGATACGATTCGGATTCTGCTAACGGGATACACCGATGTTGAAGATTTGGTTGAGGCCATCAACTCAGGTCAAGTTTTCAAATACATCACCAAACCGTGGAATCCAGAAGAACTCAAATTGGTGATCAATCAAGCCTCAGATACTTACAAATACTACAAGCAGCGCAGCGTTGCATTGCGCCGCGCTTTACGCAAGGAATCTCTGTTCAATGAGGTAATGAGCGTGATTCGCGGGTCGCTTGATTACTCTAGTATGGTACAAACTATTGTTCAAACCGTAGGTCAAACTTTTGAGGCCAACTATTGTATGCTGCGGCCGGTAGAAGCCGATCGACTATTGCCGAGTACCTTCCCCTACCAATCCCAAACCTCTGAAGCCAGTAGCTTTTCTTTTGATGAAAATTTGCTGGTTCAAGCCGTAGCCAGCCGCCAAACTCAAGTGAACCCAAACAGTGGGGGGGATGGTAACTCGGTTGAGATTGCCGTGCCCCTGACTTACCAGCAAGAATTGCTGGCGGTACTGGCTTTGTGCCAGATTGGCGGCGCTAACCCTTGGTCGGCAGAAGATATAGAGTTAATAGAAGGTGTAGCAGCTCAAGCTGCTCTTGCCCTGTCTCAAGCTAAGCTCTACCAGCGGACTCTGGATTTAGCCAAGCAGATGCAAAACGAGTTGGAAGTGGCTCGCCAAATCCAAACAAACTTGTTGCGCCAAAGTTGGCCGGATTTTGAAACAGTCAGGGTGCAAGCTTGCTGTTATCCCGCGCGGGAAGTTGGCGGCGACTTTTTTGAAGTCTACGTCCACTCTCAGGGGGATATTTGGATAGCGGTGGGAGATGTTTCGGGTAAGGGAGTTCCGGCTGCTCTATTTATGGCCAGCGCGATTTCGGTGATGCGGCGGGAACTTTCCCAAGAAGTTTCTCCAGAGCCCGATCAAGTTATGCAGAACATGAATAGCACTATGTCTGACGACCTGATCGGCAACAACCATTTTATTACAATGGTTGTAGCTCGTTACACTCCGTCAACCGGACACCTAGCCTTTGCTAATGCCGGTCACATTTACCCGATTGTTTGGTCTCACTCGGAGGTCAAAGCTCAAGCTGCTAGCGGTAAAACGCCAGCCGAGCCGAATTTCCTGAAAGCTCGTGGCATTCCCTTGGGGATACTACCAGTTTGGAGAGGCAAAGCAGGTGCGATCGAACTAAAGTCAGGAGATGTATTTCTGCTGACGAGTGACGGAATTACTGAAGCTAGCGTGACAAGTCAAGCGGTAGCAGGGGGTGTACCAACCCGTTCTATGCTACAACAAGAAGGGCTTTGGCAACTCTTGATTCAGGAACCTGGTTCTTTCAACTTGGACAATTTGTTGGCTCACATCCGAGCCGATAATCCCGTTCAGGAAGACGACCAAACCATACTCTCTCTGGAGGTTCTTTGAATCTGTCAGCGACTCCCGACGCATAGTCGGGGGTGAGAGCCGAAAAAACTTAAGTCCTGCTTGTTGACGGCCCATAGAGTAGTCCTGCAAAGGACGGCGTTATCGTCAACAGTCACAAACCACAGTAAAAAACCTAGCCGGCGATGACGCAGCTAGTTTCCTGAATCGCTTTACTGGGGGATTAAATACCTGTCAAGGGTTAAGGTAGAAGGCATTTGTCAGAAAAAACCAACGCTTAAAAGCAAAGGATTGAAACACAGATTTTTATACTTCGCTGCTTGCAGTCTCGGTATAATTATCAATTGTTAATGGGCTTTAAGCCCCTAACAAAATTTTTCAACTATACTCTTAACTTCTGCCTTCTACCGAATGACGAATGCCTGATTTTTAAACAGAAAAGGCTAGTATCCTCCAAGTAGCGACAAGTATTGAGGCCGAATCCATTCGGCGCGTCGTGTTTCATACCTGGTGTGAAGACACAGGGGTTTTCAAACTTACGGGATTTTTTTATGAATACTGAGCTTCATGTGCCAAGCGACTTGCGGTTTTTAACAATTGTTGAAAATTGGTTGCTGAGCAGTTTGGAAGTAGAGCTAGGAGAGCACGTCGATTGGCCACGTCAGTCGAATCGTTTGCGCTTGGTGTTAGCAGAAGCCTATTCTAACGTGATCCGCCATGCTCACAAAGATCAACCCAATTTGCCCGTGTTAATTCGCTTGAATTTAAAAAATAGGGATATTGGTTTAGAAATTTGGGATTACGGTAAAGGTTACGAAATGGATACTTACAATCCCCCGAGGCCGGAAGCTAAACAGGAAAGCGGCTACGGCTGGCTGATTATGAGCAGACTTATGGATCGGGTGGACTACACTTTGCAAATAGACGGTCGCAACTGTCTAAAGTTAGAAGCGAGTTTGCCGGAAAAATCTTAATTAGTCGTTAGTCATTAGTCATTAGTCATTAATGATTGGCAATGCACTTTTAGACTCGCTTTGGCTGTCTGTCGCACGCGCTGCGGTGACAGCCAATTTTCCGTGCAGTAGCGTCAGCCAAAGGCGAGACTGTAAGATTGTAGGGGTAAAGTCCCGATCGCACAAATACCGCAGAAACGGGATTTTTATACCGTGAGTGGCACTTTACCAAAGATTTGGAAAAAACCCGGTTTCTGCCTGATTCTGGCGATAAAGAGCCGATTAACCTGGCGATCGCACGACTTTAGCTATTACGTGCGATCGACAGGTCAAACCGCAATAGGCAATTTAAATCTGAAACAGATTATCAAACAGCTTATTTCTTATGTGACCGCAGATTTAGCAATTCTTGGGGAGAAGCTAACAGTTTGACCGTAACAGAAAGGATTTTTTGGTCAGAATTGAGCAAGAACAGCCATCCGACATTAACACCAAATGCGGAAGTTTGCACCCGGCCGCTGACCTGAACTTCCACATTGCCATCTTCTAAAATTTGGCTGACACCTTTCTGGGGTTCTAGCTGCATTCCTCGTGCTTCTTTTTTTAGATAAGTGGCGATCGCAATCCTGCCGATAATTGGATCTTCAAACGGCGCGTGCAGAACCCCATTATCGGCAAATAAATTAGCCGTCGCTTCAAAATCCCCCGCGTTTAAAGTTTCAAAATATTGCAGTATCCCTGGCATTGTGATGCCTGCAATCTTTATAGAGTTAGTTAAAATAGGTCGAGTTGTTGCGGTCATAAAACAAGTGATTTCAAATGAATGATTATACTGTAATCATTCTCTTTGTCGCAGCAAATCCCTCAAAAGATATAAGTAGGGGTAGGGAAATAATTCTCCGAAAAAAGGAGGAATCGGGAAGCGCAGAGCGTCGATCGCAGATTTCAGAGCGATCGACCAATATCAATCCTACTTTCAAAAAATACAAGTGTAGCCAAGCTGTAAACCCTGATACAATCACTCATTTTTCATCCTTCAATTCTTGAATCTAAAATTTAACATCTAAAATCTAAAATGATAGAAACCCAGACACCTAATGGCATCTGGGTTTCTGGGCAAGTCTGTTTAACAGAGCCAACAAGAATATTCTATTTGCGGATCAAATTGAGCAATTCTTTAGGAGATGCCAACAAGTCGATCGCCACAAAGAAAATTTGACCTTGGGGATCGAGCAAAAACCGCCACGCAATGTTCATTCCCACATTCGCGCCGAACCAGGGAGTTTCGACTTTGCCAGTGACTTTCACTTGGCGGTAGCCATCTTCTGCGGGTTCCGATACGCCTCGCTCCGGCATCATTTTCAGTCCGATGCACTCTTCGCGCATATAGTTGAGGATAGCGTCGCGACCAACGATCGGCTTTTGGAAAGGCGGTTGCAGGGCACCTTCTTCAGCAAATAAACCGACGGCTGGGGTGAAGTCAAAGGCGTTCATGTAGTCAATGTAGCTGAGCACTGTCTGCTCGCTGATACCCTCAATTTGGGTTTTCACCCGCTCTTCTGGAGCGGTGGGAGTGCTGCGGGGGGCTGAGCGTTTGCCGTACTCTTGGTTAAAAGCAGGGTCATAGCCCATGTTAACTACGGTATTCCGAAGTACGGTAATTTGCTGACCCGGATCTAGTTGCTTGATGGTTTCAAGGACTTGGGTGGCTTCGGGAGACATTTGATAGCCAGCGGGGATCGGAGCCACAAGGCCCTGTTTCATCAACTGTCCCAACTCGTACCAGAAACCGAGTTTGGTGTTGACGCGCAAAGAAGTGTAAATCCGGCCAATTGTTGTGTCGGCGTTGCTGGCTAGGTCAAACATGGTTTTGCTTTGAGCAGCCGGCGACATTTGCTTGATTTCGCTCAGAATGCCTTCGACAAGCGCCATGCTGGCTACTCCCGGTGCTGCTGCGGTAATGGAAACGCCCATTTCGGTGTAGGCATACCAGAGCAAGGCGAGTTGGTCTTCAACGCTGAGTTTGTAGAAGGCTTCGGTGGTAGCCGGAACAACGCTAGCAATCTCGGTGTTTGAGAAGATAGATTGAGCGGATTGAATGCTAACTGCCATGTGTATGCTGTGGGATTTGTGGTTTTAGTGAGGTACTTGAGTTAGGAAACCTCTAGCTCCCTTGATTAACATCATGTAACGTTTTGTGAATTTTTGCAAATATAAATTACATATAGCTGAGTTACCAAACTATAATCGATAGTTTGGTCAAATGCGATCGCCATCACTAGACTGTGCGCCGAATTAGTTTATTTAGGCAACCAATCATTAAAGTCGCTTTATGTATCATATAAAGTTAAAATAGTCAATACGAAAGGTAAATATTTGCCTGGTGTCAAATGAAAGCGCCAATTAGCAGCAATTTGGTTAAGCAAAAAGCCCTTGAGTTGGGATTTCACAAAGTCGGGATTGCCTCCACAGACACGGATTTCGATCTAGAAAAACAAAGATTGCAAGCTTGGCTGGACAAGGGTTATCAGGCGGATATGGCATGGATGGCAAACCCGAAACGGCAGGATATTCGATTAGTCATGCCAGAGGTGAAGTCATTAATATGTGTCGCCATCAACTACTACACACCTCACCAACGCCCCTCAAATCCCCCTTGTGAGGAGGGGGGCGAGGCAGGGGTCGAATATGCTAAAATCTCTCGCTACGGTTGGGGAAGGGATTACCACAAAATTTTGCACAAAAAACTGAAAATATTGGCAAATTGGCTGCGATCGCAAGGCGAGGGAATTGAAGCACGGTATTATGCTGATACCGGGCCAGTTCAGGATAAAATGTGGGCGCAGCGTGCCGGGATTGGTTGGATTGCTAAAAATGGTAATGTAATTTCGCGCGAATACGGTTCTTGGGTGTTTTTGGGCGAAATCTTGACTAATTTGGAGTTAGCGTCGGATGAGTCTCATACGGAACATTGCGGTACTTGCACTCGCTGTATTGAGGCCTGCCCGACGGGAGCAATTACTGAGCCTTTTGTGGTAAATGCCGATCGATGTATAGCCTATCACACGATCGAGAATCGAGCCGAAAAATTGCCCGACGAAATTGCATCTAATTTACAAGGTTGGGTAGCAGGCTGCGACATTTGTCAGGATGTTTGTCCTTGGAATCAGCGATTTGCTAAACCAACTGATGTTGCCGACTTTGAGCCTTATCCTGAAAACATAGCGCCGACACTTGCAGAATTAGCCGACATTTCCGACGAGGAATGGAACCGCAGATTTACAGCTTCGGCGCTGCGGCGCATTAAACCCGAAATGCTGCGGCGAAATGCGAAAGCCAATCAAATTAACGATTAAAAGTTGAGATGTTCGCACTCAGGGTGCTTAGGGGACACCTTACCCTATAGATAATAACCCTAGTGTATGTACAGATCGCCAATAGTCAATACATTATGCAGTAAGTCATTCCCAATCTAAAATCTAAAATCTAAAATTGTATGCTTCCCCGTTCCTTATTTGCTATTGTCCCATGACCAAAGTAATTATTTTTGATTTTGACGGTACTTTAGCAGATACAATCGATATTCTTCTAAGCATCACCAACCGTTTGTCAGTAGAATTAGGCTTTAAATCTGCGACCAAGGAGCAAATCGCTCAACTGAGCAATTTAACTTCTTGGCAACTCCTTCAGTATTCTGGCATTTCTATCTTCAAATTCCCGCTGTTGATTAGAATGTTGAAAGCAGAGTTACGCAGCGAAATTCCCAACATTCAATTATTTCCGGGAATTAAAGAAGTTTTACTGGAGTTAAAAAAACTGGGATTTCAACTGGGCATTATCACATCTAATTCCAGAGAAAACGTCTTGGCATCGATGGAAAAAAACGGTTTGCAAGACACTTTCACATTTATTTACTCTGGCTCAACTTTTGGCAAACATAAAGTTATTAATAGCTGGCTAAAAAGAGAAAATATAAATGCTAAAGCAGTTGTTTATGTGGGAGATGAGATTAGAGATATAGAAGCTGCTCGAAAAACAGGAATTAAGGTAATGGCTGTAGCTTGGGGTTTTAATTCTCAGGAGGCTTTGGCTGCACACAATCCCGATTTTTTGATTAAACGCCCCCAAGAATTGATAGAGATTATGAGTAATTTGCGGGAAGTGTAAACTGAAATTGCCAAAAGTAAGACTCCTCCGTTGAAATCAATTTTACACAAACTCTCGTTCCTGCAGAGAGGGACTAAAGAATAAAATAGGTATTAAAGCCTGATTTGTTATCAGCCATAGTCTCTATTATTCTCTCTGGGCGGAAGTTAGGTTAATCTCCTTCGCCGCGTTTCAGTGCTGCTAAAACTGCTTGCTGGCTAACTGCTTGGTAGATTTTGCTAAAATGTTGCTTGAGTGCGTCAGATGCGGGCGAGGATTTACTAGCGCTTCCTTTTCCGTCGGTTGCGATGGGAATTGGGCCTAAGATATCTAATACTGTTTCGCTGCTGGGTGGCGGTACAATGACTACTAAAGATGATTCTAGCTGCTGATTGTATTCCCAAAAGCGATCGACCTTTGGCAATTTAGAATTCGTAGTGGGGGCATTTTCGCCGGAGTTGAGTTGGGAATTTTCCTCTCCTTGCGTACCTCGTCTTTGACGAAGTGCTGTCAAAATTTGCTCTTTGGTTCTCCCCCGCAGTTGAAAGAGTACGAAGGGATCTTCGCTGAAGCGATCGCCCAATAAGTAGTATACTGCACTGATGTGTTTGCAAGGGTTTTTGGGGTCAGGACAGCTACAGCGCGATCGAATATCAGATAAACTTAACGGAAATAGCGTTTTGCCCGCCGCTGCAAATACATCTTCAATATTGTGCGGCATTTCTCCTGCTAGTAATTTAGCTGAAAAAACGGCTCTTTGCGACATATTTTCAATCACATAATCCCAATCTTCATCGCTCAATGTGTCGAGGCCTAAAGAAACTTGATAGGGTTTTGGATCAGTTCCTTGAACTACGGCAATTACTTCTTGGTTAGGGAATTTAATGCTGAGAACTTTACCTTCGCGCGCGTATTGCCAGCCACGTTCTAAGCGCTTTTTGAAGCGGTAGGTATTTATTAAATCTAACCACTGTTGTGTCCACCATTCTCTGTCAATCATAAGCCGAAGGAAGAAGGAAGAAGGAAGAAGGAAGAAGGAAGAAGGAAGGAGAAAGAAAGCTTTAGTTATCTAGGAGAGTCAGAAACCGGGTTTTTTACCAAAAAACTTGACTGTAACCTTTAATCCTGTTAGAAAACCCGGTTTCTTTGGTCAGAGTGCGTAATTCCTCTGATGGTTGAGAACTAAAGTCCTAACTAGAAACCAAAGAAAATTAAACACATTACTCTTCTTCCGTTTCTATGATAGCATTGCGATCGAGAATTAGTAAATTGCGAAGTTGGTCTGTATCTAGCTCGGTGAGCCAGTTTTCGCCGGCGCTGACTACTTGTTCGGCTAGAGCTTTCTTACTTTCGATCATATCGTGTATTTTCTCCTCTAACGTACCAGTGCAGACAAATTTGTGGACTTGCACATTGCGAGTTTGACCGATGCGAAATACGCGATCAGTTGCCTGATTTTCTACTGCGGGATTCCACCATCTGTCATAGTGGAAAACGTGGGTTGCTCTGGTTAAGTTCAAACCTGTACCCCCAGCTTTTAAGGATAAAATCATAATCGGCGGGCCTTGGGGGTCGTGCTGGAAGCGATCGATCATTTCTTCCCGCTGCTGTTGCCGAATTCCTCCGTACAAGAACAAAACTTCTCGCCCTAAATGCTGTTCTAGATGCGGTTTCAGGAGTTTTCCCCATTCTGCAAATTGAGTAAAAATTAAAGCCCGATCGCCCTCAGCGATCACCTCTTCTAACATTTCCACCAACCGCTGCAATTTCCCCGATTCCTGACTCTTAATCTCCAATTCTTTCGGCTTAGCTTCTGCTTTCACAAGAGCCGGATGGTTGCAAAGTTGCTTGAGTTTTACCAGCAAAGCCAGAATCATTCCCCGGCGCTGAATACCTTCGGCTGACTCTAATTCAGCTATTGACTCTTCGACTATTTTCTGATATAATCCCGCCTGCTGAGCCGCCAGACCACAAAATACAGTCATCTCCTGTTTTTCGGGCAAATCTTGGATGATTTCTTTGTCAGTTTTTAGGCGGCGGAGGATGAAAGGCCGAACGAGCGATCGCAAAGTCTGCAATGATTCTCGATCGCCGTATTTCTCGATCGGAATTGCAAATCGGCGCTGAAAGAAATTGCGCGGTCCCAAATAGCCAGGATTGAGAAACTCCAAAATTGACCACAATTCTTGCAGTCGATTTTCCACCGGAGTTCCCGTCAGCGCAATTTTAAAAGATGCCTGGATTTGCCGCACCGCTTGCGACTGCTTCGCCTCGGAATTTTTAATATTTTGCGCTTCATCTAAAACCAATCCTTGCCACTTAATGCCTTGAAATTCCTTCGCATCGCGAAACACCAGGGCGTAACTGGTAATTATTAAATCCTTTCCCTTAATTTCAGCCGCAAATCCTTTGCCTTTAGCGCGTTTGTCTCCGTGGTGAACTAATACTTTCAGCGTCGGACCAAATTTCTTGACTTCGCGCTCCCAATTGCCCAATACTGATGTCGGACAAACCAGTAATGTTGGCGCTTCTAGAGAATCTTTTTCCTGTAAGTGCACGAGGAAAGCAATTAGCTCGATCGTCTTCCCTAATCCCATATCGTCCGCGAGACAAGCACCTAAACCCCAGCGTTCTAAGAATGCTAACCAGCCTGCTCCTAGGGCTTGATAAGGCCGCAATTGTCCTCGAAAACTAGCCGGAGTTGCGATCGCGCTTACCGCTTGATTATCGCTCAAAGTATTTAACAATTCCTGAAGTTGACCCGTAGCCTCAAAATTCACCACAGGCAATTTCTCGATCATCTGAGAATCGCCCGACGCCAAACGCAAAGCATCCTCCAAAGAAAGAGTCATTTGCTCTTTGCGACTGACAAAAAAAGTTTGAGCCGCTTTCACATCCGGCGCGCGCAACTCCACCCACTCGCCGTTAATTTCCACCAAAGGCGAATTCAACGCAATCAATCTGTCAAATTCTGCCTTAGAAATGCGCTGTCCGCCGATCGTCAATTCCCACTTAAAATTTAGCAGACTTTGCAATCCCAACCCGCCTTTCGCCGGAGTCACTTTCGGAGTTTCCGCTTGAATGCTCAAACCCAAACGACTCGCCCAACCATCTGTCTTTGTCAAACTCGGTGGCAAAACTACGCCCAACCCGCTATCAGCAAACCGCCAAGCCACAGACTTAATAAACTCGTAAGCTTGCAGCGGATTTAATTGGCAAGATTGAGGCCGCTGTGCTTGCAAACTCGGTTCAATTAACGGATAAAGTTTCGATGCTAAACCCAAGCCGCTGAGCAAAGTTTCTTGAGGCAATTCTATTGTCCGCCCCGCATAAGCCAAACGCTCGACTGAGTTGTTCCAAATAGTTGTCGCGTCTACCAAAAATTCCTCTTCATCTGCTGCTTGCAAGCAATAATTTAAACTCCAGTTGGCTTTACCAGGAGACGGCGGTATGAGTTGAAAGCAAGTGCGAAATTGACTTTGTTGAGATAATTGGTTTTGCAGCGGTGCAGTCCAAGCACTCAGCTTGGTTGCCAAGTTTTCCAATGCTGCTGTTTCTACTTGAACTATCCCAGATTCTTGCTGCAAAGCTTGCAGCCACTCACGCACAGGAGAAACTGTTTTGATGTCTAAAGTAGAGCTACCAGCCGATCGCACTTGACTATCTACTATACTGCTCAAAAAGCCTAACACCAATTCCTCCGCCCCCATCGGCAAATCCACCGCTAAAGGCAATTGACTAGATTCTTCTTCTTTTTCCCCTCTTCCTTCTTCCTTCTTCCTTCTTCCTTCTTCCTTCTTCCTGACATCCGTTATATCCGTTACAGAATCCGTTGCCGAACTTCCTTCTTCCTTCTTCCTGACATCCGTTACAAAATCCGTTGCCGAACTTCCTTCTTCCTTCGATTGATATGTTCTGCAAGCCGTCGGCATTTGCTTGACAAAAGTGGCGAGGCGGAGTGTATCTGTAGAACTATCTAACAGCGGTTGCCATTTGGCAATAGCAGAACCGTCGGGCTGTTTCTCCAATCCAGGCAAAAATTTGCATCTTGCCAACAAATCCAAACTCCACCTAGCAATATGAGACCAAAAACGCAAATCTGAGCCAACAAAAGAGTCTGGTTCCGTGCTGTTAAGCGGTAGTGATTGCAAGAAAACAAAAGCTGCTTGAGGGTTGAGACAAAAACCCTCTACTTGCCAGGGATAAAGGTAAATTTCGTCTGTTTTAGCTGGTTCCTCAAGTGTTGCTGCTGAGTGCTGCGGCATCAGGTTTGCGTTCGATTCTGAGATTTGGGTGGGAAGTGCGATCGCCCGAATTTCCCTTTTAATTGAGGAGTTGGGTGCGCTGATTCCTTCCTTGGTAGTTTTGGGCGATCGCCTAGTTTTTTTGCTTTTTTCCGATGGATTTTCTGCGGTTTCCGGTAATTGCCAATCCAGTTTTCCCGACTGCTGCAACGAATTTAGGAAAATCCTAAATTCCGATTCGGTCATTGCTAAGGGATGTGGTAAATTTATCCCCGATTCTATGGTTTCAATGGCTTCAATTTTTCGCCAAGTTTCTCCCCAAATAAATAAGTAACTTTTTTCATTCTCTACGAGCCAACTGCCGTGTAAGATAGCCATATTTTTTTACCCTGATATTTGTATTTAAGTGCGAAGTTGACTACAGCATTTATATAGAATTTATGAAAATTTTATTTAAAACAAACCGAGGAAAATTTGAGCCTGATAGGAATTAGGTAGAACCTGTATATTTAGGTACTTATGGCACACCTTACCGCTTATTCCCTAGCCTAAATAACTAAATCCCTCTTCCTCCTTCCATCTTTCTTCAACGTCCCAATTCCCAAATGAAAACTCATCCTACCATCTATTTCAGGCGTTTAGCGGGCGATCGACCGGAGAACCGACCCCAGACTGCCAAAAATAATTTTAGAGTATAAATGCTTATAAGCCAGACGCAGACAGTGGATCGCGAGGCGATTATCCCTGTCTTTTGGCGTCGGACTCTCAAACATCCTGTGGTAATGTTACGATCCCGACAGAGAAAGAATGTGGTAGATAAGGAAGCAGTGCTACATGGTAGAGATAGACAAGTCAATATCCTTCGATGGACGGGATATTAGACTGAAGATTGGTTTACTAGCGCCTCAAGCAGGCGGTGCAGTTTTGATTCAGTCGGGTGACACGGCAGTTTTGGTGACAGCGACTCGATCGCAGGGGAGAGAAGGAATTGATTTCCTGCCCCTGTTGGTGGATTACGAAGAGAGACTTTACGCTGGCGGTAAAATTCCCGGTGGATTTTTGCGAAGGGAAGGGCGTCCCCCGGAAAAAGTGACTTTGACTGGCCGTTTGATCGATCGACCGCTGCGTCCGCTATTTCCAAGCTGGCTGCGAGATGACATCCAAGTTGTAGCCACAACGGTTTCGATGGACGAACAAGTGCCGCCGGACGTTTTGGCCGTGACGGGGGCTTCGGTGGCGATACTGCTGGCGAAAATGCCGTTTTACGGGCCGATGGCGGCAGTGCGAGTCGGTTTGGTAGGGGACGATTTCATCATCAACCCAACCTACAGCGAAATCAGAGAAGGCGAGTTGGATCTCGTGGTAGCTGGTTCTCCTGACGGAGTAATCATGGTAGAAGCCGGCGCCAACCAATTGCCGGAACAGGATATCATCGAGGCGATCGACTTCGGCTATGAAGCAGCCTGTGACTTGATTCAAGCCCAGCGCGAAATTATGGCGGAATTGGGCATCGATTTGGTGGTAGAAGAACGGCCATCGCAAGATTCGGCCCTGGAAACCTTCATTCGCGATCGCGCCCAAGAACCCATCCGCATCATTTTGTCAAGATTTGAAAAAGACAAAACAATACGGAATGCAGCATTGGACGAAGTTAAGGCAAATGCAGTCGAATCTGCGATCGCCGAACTCTCGGAAGACGATCCGGTAAAACTAGCCGCCACCGCCAACAGCAAGGCGATCGGCAACGTTTTCAAAGACGTTACCAAAAAAATGATGCGGAAGCAGATCCTCGAAGATGGCATCCGTGTAGACGGTCGCAAGCTAGACGAGGTGCGACCCGTTTCTTGTCGCGTAGGCGTGCTGCCGTCGCGAGTACACGGCTGTGCGTTGTTTAATCGGGGCTTGACTCAAGTGTTGTCCGCAGCTACCCTGGGAACCCCAGGCGACGCCCAAGACTTAGGAGACGACTTGCACCCGCAGCAAGACAAACGCTACCTACATCACTACAATTTCCCGCCGTTTTCCGTGGGAGAAACCAAGCCGATGCGATCGCCCGGACGCCGAGAAATCGGTCACGGAGCCCTCGCAGAACGCGCTTTACTGCCCGTTTTGCCATCCAAAGAAGATTTCCCCTACGTGATTCGCGTAGTTTCAGAAATCCTTTCTTCCGACGGTTCGACCTCAATGGGTTCAGTTTGCGCCTCAACGCTAGCATTAATGGATGCAGGCGTTCCCCTTTCCCAACCCGTCAGCGGCGCGGCAATGGGCTTAATTAAAGAAGGCGATGAAGTCCGAATTTTGACTGACATTCAGGCAATTGAAGACTTTTTAGGCGACATGGACTTCAAAGTAGCCGGTACCGACACCGGAATTACTGCCTTGCAGATGGACATGAAAATCAAAGGTTTACCCTTAGATGTGATTGCCACCGCCATCCGCCAAGCCAAACCAGCCAGACTGCACATTTTAGAAAGAATGCTGGCAACCATCGACACTCCCCGCAAGGAAATGTCGCCGTTTGCACCGCGTTTGCTAACCCTGAAAATCGATCCAGAATTTATCGGTTTGGTAATTGGACCTGGTGGCAAAACGATCAAAGCCATCACCGAAGAAACCGGTGTCAAAATAGACATCGAAGACGACGGAACCGTGACAATTGCTGGCAACGACAGCGAAAAAGCTCAACGGGCTTACAACATTGTCCAAGGCATGACGCGCAAGTTGAATGCAGGAGACGTTTATGTCGGCCGCGTAACTCGAATTATTCCGATCGGCGCTTTTGTGGAAATTTTGCCAGGAAAAGAAGGAATGATTCACATTTCCCAGTTAGCGGACTACCGCGTTGGGAAAGTGGAAGACGAGTTAGCTGTGAACGATGAAGTGATTGTCAAAGTGCGAGAAATTGACAATAAAGGTCGAATTAATTTGACCCGCTTGAATATTCATCCCGACGAAGCGGTAGCCGCCCGCGAAGCGCTGAATAAATAGTTTACGGTTGGTAATTGGTAATTACTTATAGAGTAATTGCTAATTGCTAATTGGTAACTGGTGATTGGTAATTGCTAATTGCTAGTTGAGATGAAATCTGATTGTTTCAGATTGATTTGAGAGTAGGTGCGCGACAGCGACAGATCGACAAGAGTGCGATCGGCTGTAGAAGTTAATACAGTCGCGCACTTTACCCTCGGCGGTTGCTATAAGTAAACCTTGGAATTATTCAACTTTCTCCCCTCTTCCTCTGCGCCCTCTGCGCCCTCTGCGGTTAAATCGCTCATAAATATTAAAAAAAACAAAATATCCAGAAACCAGACTTCTTGAAAAAGTCTGGCATCTAAAAGAAGCTCAAATCAAATCACAGCAATACAGTCAATTTCAACTAACACATCTTTCGGCAAACGCGAAACCTCCACACAAGCGCGCGCCGGTGCAGTTTCCGCATCAAAATATTTCGCATAAACCGCATTCACGGCGGCAAAATCATTCATATCTTTGAGGAAAACCGTAGTTTTTACCACATCCAACCAAGTAGCGCCCGCTTCTGTGAGAATGGCTTCGAGATTTGCCATAACTTGTTCGGTTTGTTTTGCCACGTCGTCGGTGTAGACAATATCGTTTAGTCTAATGTCGATCGCAATTTGACCAGCTACAAACAGCATAGTGCCCGTAGCGGCGATCGCTTGATTGTAAGGGCCCACTGGTGCCGGTGCTTTGTCAGTACGAATAATTTTGCGCGTCATAGATGTCACTTTTTGGGATAATTTTTCCGAAGTTTCTTGATTGTAGATTTCTCCATCAGGCATGATAGCACCAGTGAAGTCTGCATCCTCAATACTTACTGCATAAATATTTGCATCTGTCAATTCTGCTTGTTTCAGGTTTGCTCCATCCAGGTTTGCTTTAATCAAGTTTGCCCCTTGCAGATTGGCTGCTTCCAAACTTGCACCTTGCAGGCTGGATTTTTTGAGATTTGTCCCTTGAATATCAGCTCCAACCAGATAAGCTTCATCCAAATTCACCCATGATAAGTTAGATTTAGATAGCTTAGTTAACTGAAGTTTAGCTCCCTGTAAATTTGCACTTTGAAGCGTCACACCAGTTAGGTCTGCCCGACTTAAATCAGCTTTAGTCAAGTCTGCTTGGGTCAAGATTGCACTACTTAATGTGGCTTTACTTAGGTTGGCCTCAATCAAGGAGGTTCTAGTTAAATTTGCACTACTCAAGTTAGCACCGCTAAGGTTTGCCTGATTTAAGTTAGCATCCCAGAACTTGGAATGATTGAAGCACGATCCGCTTAAATTAGCACCGCTAAGGTTTGCCGAAATCATATTTTGTGAATTTCCCTGCGCCCCACTCAAATTTGTTCCTGTCAGGTTGGCCTTACTGAGATTTGTATTGTGAAGGCTTGCCTTGGTCAAAATTGCGTCACTCAACTGAGCTTCTGATAAATCAGCACTGTTTAGGTCTATTCCACTCAGGTATGCACCTTTGAGGTCTACCCCACTTAACTGTGCTTTTTGAAAGTTGCGCTGTCCTGCTGCGTATTTTTCTAAAAGTTCTTTAGCATCCATAAATAACCTCGATCGCCCTTTCGCTACACCCCGCTTTCCCAGCCTACCACCAAAACCCAAAGCGCGATCTAAATCTGCGTCAATCCATTTTCATCTGCGGTTAATACATTTTCTTTTTCAACTGCAGATAGAGGCAGATAAACACAGATAAACGCAGATAAATTAGAGATTATCTGCGTCAATCCGCCTTAATCCATTTTCATCTGCGGTTAAGAAATTACCTTTTTCAACCGCAGATAAATGCCGATTTACACATTACACACCAACCGGAGCACCAACAACCTCACCTTTCAACATCCGAGAAGCAGCATCAAGCAATTGCTCCTCCAAATAAGGCTTAGTGAAATAGCCCTTCGCGCCCAAACTGTAAGCCATTTGGCGGTGTCTGTCAGCACCGCGAGAAGTTAGCATCGCGATCGGCAATTCACACAAAACCGCATCCTTCTGCATCCGAGAAAGTAGTTCCAAACCGTCCATTCTCGGCATTTCAATATCGCAGAAAACGATATCGCAAGGCAGACCAGATTTCATCTTTTCCCAAGCTTCCTTACCGTCGCGAGCTTCTTCCACACGATAGCCAGACTTCTCAAAAGTAATCGACAATAGCGATCGCACGGTAATCGAGTCATCTACAATCAGCACAGTCGGCTCAGTCTTCTCGAGTTCCGCCTCGGCAGCAGCCCGATCGCCCTCATCCCAAAGCGTACCGCCAGTATCCTTCCGCAGCCTGCCGGTAGCCAAATCGATCAGCTCCAGAACATCCGCAATTGCCACGATCCGACCGTCTCCGAGCACCGTGGCCCCAGCAATCCCGATCGGCTTCGGCACCGGCCCTTCCAACGGCTTGATCACAATTTCCTGTTCCGTCGAAACCTGATCCACCTGCACCGCCAAGAAATTGCCAGCAGAGCGCAGCACAATCACCGAAATCATGTCATCGTCAGTATTAAACCCGTAAACACTGCCCCGACCCAAATGGCGGCTGTAAGCCAGCAGATCCCGCAGTGGCCGGAACGGCAAGCTTTGACCCCGCCACTCAATGCAAGGCAAACCATCCGCCCCCGTCGTCACCTGATCGCGAGGGACATCGATCATATCCTCGACCCCATCCATCGGGAAAGCAATGCGAGCTCGATCGCTAATGCAAGTCAGAGCCTTAGAAATGCTCAACACCAGAGGTAAACGGATCGTAAACACAGTCCCCTTGCCAATGGTTGAATCGATCGACACAGTGCCCCGAATTTCCTGCAACGAAGTCTGCACCACATTCATACCGACCCCCCGACCGGCGTACTCCGTCGCCTGTTCCTGAGTGCTGAAACCTGGCATAAACAGCAAATCGTAAACTTCCGAGCGAGACATCCTCTGAGCCTGAGCCGCCGTCAGCATACCCTGCTTAATCGCCTTCGCCTTCACCCTTTGCGGGTCAATTCCGGCTCCGTCATCAGAAACCGAAACCACGGTTTGGTTCCCTTGGTGGAAAGCGCGAATCGTAATCCTGCCGACTGCAGGCTTCCCAGCCGCCAGACGCACCTCCGGCGCTTCGATCCCGTGAGTAATCGCATTGTTCACCAAATGAGTCATCGGGTCATATAGTTGATCCACAATCATCTTGTCGATCAAAATATCCTTACCCTCAACCTGCAATTGAGCCTGCTTGCCGCACTTAATCGCAATTTCCCGCACCGCCCGGAACAGCCTGTCCGTTGTCTCCGCAAACGGCTTCATCCGGGCGCGAGTTAAACCTTCTTGCAGTTGAGTCGTGACTTGCCGCAGTTGGCGAGTCACCTGATCCGCCTCATCCACCAAAAACTCAATGTCCGCCGCCGACTCCCGTACCCGCACGATCAGCTCGATAATCTCCTGAGCCAAACTGTGGAAAGGAGTAAACCTGTCCATTTCCTCCGGTCTCCAGGCACTTTCCCTGGTGTGCGCCGAATCCTCAGAGCGCCAGGCCGATCGGTGTCCCTGCCGGTTTGCCAGCAAAGCAATCTCCAAAAGACTCCGCTCGTAGAAATCCTGAGTCCGCTGGCTCACATCGCTCAGCAGCGTTACCTGGTGCAGCAAATTGTCCAAAAACTGCCGCATCCGTTCTTGGTCTTGCTCCAAACTGTTGCGGTTCACAACCAGTTCCCCCATCAAATTGCTGAGGTTGTCCAGTTGCTTGACCGGCACCCGCATCGTCTGGTCGCCGAACCCGCCCGCGCGGGCATTCCGCCTGGGTCTGTTGATCGCCGACGGCCCCATATTGCCTTCCCCTTGGCGGCCGCTGTCCTTGGGATCTTCCAGCAGTTTTTCCAAATCGCCAAATTCGTCGTCGCTCTCTTCGGCAGCAGCGCGCGAAGCTTTACTGGCAGTTGTCGCCGGTGCAGAAATTTCCGGCATAGTTGCGCTCTCGCTGAGGAGTTCTTCGAGATCCGAAAAAACTTCTGTATTTACCGGACTCTGATTTGTGTTCCCAGAAGCTGCTATTACAGCTCCCGCACCCCCTGCAATTAACAGAGCTTCTAAATCGTCAAAATTGCCTTCGGCATCATCCTCATCGCCTGATTCGCCCTCGGCAAAAAAGTCTGCCAGCGATCCCTCTTCCAACTCCGAGGAATCTGCCTCGGCCGACTCGTCCTCAGCGTCCCAAAAGCCCGTCGTCAGTTCCGAAGTCACCAGAACCTCAGCATCGATCGAATCCAACAAATCGTCAAAACCCTCCAACTCTTGGTTGTTGAGAGTAGCCCCGGTTTCCATCGCCGAGAGCAAGTCAGCATCCCCATCAAACATACCATCGAGAGATTCTGCAGGCAGTGCCTCTAAATCCACACTCGAAAAATCCGTTTCCAGGGCATCAAACAAATCATCTTCGCCCTCAAACTCCCCGGCGGCATCTGTTTCGGCTCGATCGAACAAATCCGCACTCGCCTCGTCGAACAAACCATCGGGAGGTTGGGCAGACAACTCCTCTTGAGCCACAGCAGCGCCGTCATCTGGCACCGCTCCAGCATCGCCCTGCTGCATCATGCCCTCCCCAAACATATCCTCCAAGAAATCGAAAGCTGCGCCCTCATCAGATTCGACATTTGAAATTTCCGGCTCAGGACGATCGTCGGACAAAGCCCCAAGTTCAAGCTCTGCCGAATTTGCCAAGCCTTGGTCGGAAACAGCCGCACCATTGTTCTCGAACAAACTCCCCAAGTCGCCCTCATCAACTCCCACATCCGCACTCAGCAATTCTGAATGCCCATCATTGGACCAACTCCCACGGGCTTGCCCCGAAGCTTCTCCGTCATACTCAGTACCCGTAGGTACAGAACCGAACAGCTCAGCCAAATCCGCCGCTTCTCGGGAAGTAGCAGCTCCTTGCCGATCCCGCACAGTCTGTTCATCCTCAGAAATCGCGTCCGAGGTCATATCCCCAAACAGCGCATCTAAATCCGTATCGTCCACTTCCAGGTTGAGCGATTGCACAGACTCGTCTTCCATGCCGAAAGCATCTTCTAGCCAGTTTTCATCCGCAGAGATATCTAAATCAGAATTTGATGTCATGTTAAGAACGTTGCCCATTTCCTCATTTTGTGCGGTGCCTGCAGCTTGAGATCGATCGCCCCCGTTCTCCCCACCTTCGTCTTCTGAAGAAAGGAAATTAGAAGTAATCCCCAACAACTCGCTCAAATCCGAATCCTCGCCAAGCTCAGAGAACAACTCGAAATCATCGATTTCAGGCAGACCAACCGCTTCGGCCTCCGCTGAATCATTGCCCCCCCCTGCTGCAGGCTTCTTCGATTCTCCGTCTAAAGCCTCAGACTTCAGGGAATACTCCGAAGATACTGCCAGCCCACCTGTTGCCTCAGATAAGCCTAAATCGCCGAACAAGTTCTCGAAATCAGCATTGTCCGTACCACCTGCAGAAGTTTGGGCCGCCACTTCGTCCAAAAGCGTACCGAGAGCATCTTCGTCAGCTTGTCCCCTGGCTGGGGCCACCGTCTCGTCTCGCCGCTCCAAACCGCCCTTACCGTTACCCGTTTTAACCTGTTTGCGAGTTAACCGCTGGCTCGAACCCGCATTTTTCTGACCGGCAGCTACTGCCGAGCCCTCTGCCTCCTCTCCAAACAGCAAATCCTCCCCAAACAAACTCGTCAGGTCATCAATCGGAGGCTTCGTGTTCGTTTCGGAACTTTCCGCATCGTATTCGTCAAACAACAAATCAGTAAAATCGCCGGAATTGTCATCGTCTGACCCCAGCATTCCTGCCGATATCCCAGAAGACTGTGCATAGTCGAGGTCTTCTTCTTCTTCCCAAGCGCCATCGAGATCCGGGGACTCGCCGTCAAACAAGTCAGCTAAAGTGTTGAGTTCTGCCGCGCCCACTTCCGGGCCGGTGCGGGTCGAGCCTCTAAAAGCACCCGTCTCTATATCCGATTCTGCGAAGGCGGAATCCGCGTCGAACTGGGACGATCGAATGCCACTGTCATCGTTGCTGTTGCCACTGTCGAGTTGGTCGAACAGCTCGTCTATACTCAGCCCCGAAATAGTCGGCAGCAACTTGTTCAATCCATCCGGGGCATCGCCCGATCCCACCAGATCCCAGGCCTCATCCTCAACAGAAACCACATTTTTCCCGGATTTACTCGGTTGAGCGAAGGCCAGCAAATCTTCAAAATCTGTTTCTGGAACCAGAACAGCCGGCTGCAGCGCCAGAAGTTTTGCACTTGGTGCGATCGACGATTCTAGACCAGAAATTACCAGTTCTTGCGCTTGTTTGATGTCTTTGATCACCGTTGGCGCTAAGGTGCGGTAGGTATTTTCTGGGTTGGCGATCGCCTTGGATACAGCTTGGATCAATTCTATCCAGCAGGGCAGTTCAAATTCTTCCCCGGCCCTGAGCAAGTTCCGACAAATGTTCTTGAGTTGCCGCCTGCTTTCTGGCCCCTCCGGCTGTTTAAACTCTTGCAGGAGTTCCCGCATCCTCGCCGGCACGTCCGAGTCAAATACTAGCTGCAGCGCGCTGTCTTCTGTTGCTCTGGCATCAGGTGCATAAACTGACCGCGAATCCTGAATACTCCTTGATGAGGCCAACGCCCCGACTCCCATCCCCGCCATAACTGGTTCGGGTACGGCCAGAGCGCTGCTCTGGTATGAATGGTATTCTCCGTGTCCAACGAGTCCCCCCAAGTGCCCATTAAGTTCTTCAAATACTGGTTCTAATTCTCGAACCATCTGTTCTCCCAATTCTTCTGTCAGTCCAAAAGGCCCCGACAGTTGCTCTAACAGCCCTTGCAATGTGTCAAAAATTCGCAGAAACAGGGACTCTAGCTGTTGGTCTACTTTAACGCTGCACTCTTTTAATACTTTAAAACTATCTTCTAGTCGGTGAGCTGTTTGCTGAATGCTGGTCAGCCCCAGCATTGCTGCTCCTCCTTTGACAGAGTGAGCAGCCCTAAATACTTCGTTGACCAGTTCTGGGTCTTCGATCGTGGTTTGCAGATTCAGCAAGCCTTGCTCGATCGTATTGAGGTGGTCTTTTGCCTCCTCAATAAAGTAGCCCATTATCCTCTGTTGTTGCTCCGGTAGCATAGTTTTATTCCTGATTTTAAGCGTTATTGTATTGGGTCTATGTTAGTAGTTCTAGAGAAGGTCTTTGTAGATCTCGCCCTTTGCCAAGAGAATAATCTGACTGCGAGATATGGCAAATGTACTGGCTATTTTTGCTTTCGATATGCCCTCACTTAAAAGATAGCGAATCTGCTGCACTTGTTCGGGTTTGAGTTTGCGGTTAGGACATATCTTGCCTGGAACGAAAGGAAAGCGGTTTTTTTCGCTTGGCATCGCGGGAGTTATCGGCGGGGGTTCCTTCCCACAAATGGTCGGGATTGATACAACCGCGATCGTCGCAACTGTGACACGCAAAATAACCGGGTTTAACAGGTCTTCCCAGTTTGTGTTCTAGTACAAGTCTGTGGGGATAGAAACTTTGATTTTTCCCGTTAATCTTAATAGTTTGCACCGAGTAACCATCACTTCTTTTAGCCAACGTACAAATCATGCAGCCGTTCGGCTGTATTTGGGCTCGAATACCGGGAATTATTTCTATCCCTCGCAGTTTTTTTTGAGGTTGAGGAGCGGATGTACTTCCGACATCTTTAATACGTCCTTTCTTAAACCTATCTTGAGAATTTTCCAGCCGATAACCTTCCCATAAATGGTTGGAATTAATGCAGTTGCGGACATCGCAAGTGTGGCAAGCAAAGTATTCCGATCTAATCGGACGATCTAAGATATTTTCTAATACTAAACTGTGAACATTCAGCGTTTTCCATTCACCATTAATGCGAATTCTTTTGTTGGCATAGCCCCTGCTGTTTTTTGATAGGGTACAGATAATACAGCCCGTCGGCTGTATTTCACTAAATATACCAGGAATCACCTCTACTATGTTGTCGTCCATCTGTGCAACTCCTACTTCCTTTAGGTGTTGGATTGGCATCCTCGCAGCGGTTTCAAGACTGCGAGGTTGCTTTTTTTCTGCCATTGTTTCCACACTAACGTGCTTGTAAATCAGCCAGCAAAACTAGCATTAGACAATTGATTACTGCCTTTCTGCTGTTTCTACTCGGAATCTTTCCACCGATGTCAAAAGGTCGCGAGCAACGCCCACCAAATTTTGCAAAGCACCCGAAACTCGCTGCGCTTCTTGGGACGTTTCCTGAGCAGTTAATTCGACAGCTTGCATCACACTGGCCACGGCGCGAGCTGTTTCGTTTTGCTCTACAGTGTCGGCAGTAATCGATCGCACTAACACGTCAATTCGGTTAGTTACTTGAATGATATCTTCAAGCGATCGCTTCGCCTGTTCTGCCAATCTTGTCCCCTCAATAACCTGCTGGGTCCCTTCTTCCATCGCCGTCATTACCGCGCCGGTTTCGCTTTGAATTTGCATCACGATCTGTTCGATTTCTTTCAAAGACTTAGCCGATCGATCTGCCAATTGTCGCACCTCGTCTGCCACGATCGCGAAACCCCTGCCCGCTTCCCCAGCTCTCGCCGCCTCAATACTGGCGTTGAGGGCCAACAAATTCGTCCTGGAGGCGATCGTCGCAATTAAAGCCACAATCTTAGAAATTTCTTGAGAAGCTTCCGCCAACCTCTTGACTTTTCTGGTTGTTTCTGCTACTGTTTCTCGAATTTCCAAAATCCCCGCCACCGTCCGCTCCACAGCCTCGCCCCCTTTCAGAGCCGTTGCCGCCGCGCCCCGGGCCACTTCTTCCGCCTCTCTAGCGCTCTCTGCGACCCGCTGAATCGCATCGGTGAGGACTTGCACGGAATTCAGCGTTGCCGCCAGTTCCTCAGCTTGTCGCAGCGCGTCGGAAGACAAATCGCCCGCAAACTTGGCACTATCCGTAGCGCCTTTGCTGACCTCCCGAGCCGCCTGCTTCACCTGATGGACAATTTCGCGCAGATTTTGAATTGTCAAGTTAAACGAGTCAGCAACAGCACCCAAAACGTCTGCAGTCACTTCTGCCGTCACCGTCAAGTCACCCCGGGCCGCTCCTTCCACGTCGTCTAGCAAGCGAATCACTTGGCGCTGCAAGTCTTCTTTTGCCTGTTCCTGCTCGTCAGACTTGCGCCTGGTATCGCTAATCGTGGTTTGGATTACCTTCGCCATGTGGTTGAATTTAGCAGCCATTTTGCCAAATTCATCTTCCGAGTAAACCGTAGCGCGAGCGTCCAAAGTTCCTTGAGATACGGCATCGAACTGAGCTTGCAAATTATCCGACGACTTGCGTACCTGCTTGGCGATCAACTGGCCGATGCCCCAAGAAGTTAAAAAGCTGGTAAAGCCTGCGGCTGCGGTCATTACCCAGCCTGTTTGGCGCAGGTAAACGATCGCCTCCGGTTTGTCTTGCCGCAGAGCTTGATAGGAGGCAATGTTGGTGACGAAAGCCACAGCTACCAGAGAAACCAGTCCCGCCCCGATTGCCGTGTACAACTGTTTTGTAAACAAAGGGGCATTTTCCAAGAAAGCCAGTCCCCCCTGTTCTACTGTTACCGAAGTATCGACTGCTTCTGTTTCGGTGGGAGAAAAACTCGACACAGACGCATCAGCCGGGCCGCTTATGCTAAATATTTCGTCATCCCGAATTGCTGAGCCATCGCTGTTGTCAAAGTCCAGGCTGCTGCCTGTCGTTCCCATCATGCCGCTGGTCGAGTTGCCGAAATTGGTGTTACCTCTAGTCAATATCGAACTGCTGGCATCTTCTGAGATATCAAAGTCAGGCAAATTGCCCAAATCGTCAAATTCGTCAAATTCGTCTAAAAAGTCGCTGTGTTCTTGAGCGTTCCCAGTTTTTGACGACCAGGCGCTGTTGTTCTTGTCGGACGCCCCGAAAGCTGTCGCTTGTTCGTTTTCGTCGAAAGAGAAAGAATCGCTAAAAGCGTCGTCTTCAAAAGCATCTAACTCGAAGTTGTCTCTAGAGCTAAAGGCCGGGGGTTCCGAGTCGCTGTAACCGTTGCTGTTGGCGGAAGCTCGATCGACTGAATTAAATTGTCCCCGGCTCGACCTTTGACTTTGAGAGTTGGGGACAGCACCTCCCATCAACAGCGTTTCGTCTTCCGCCAGCGAATAGTTTGACGAGTAGTCCGACCCGTTATTCGGCTGTTTGTTTTGAGATCGAGAAGACCCCAAACCCGACGAGGGCATCGCCTCGGCAAAAGGGTCTTCCTCTTCGGCCCCAGGTGCGTTATGACCGTAATTTTGACCACTCTGGGGCGGGGATTGGTAGTCGTAGTCGGAGTTATCGTCGAATTCGTCTGGCAAATCGAGCGCAGCAAAAGGTTCGCCCAAATTGTCCGAGGGCGCGATGGGGGAGTCTAGTGGGTTCGAGTCGAAGGAATTCCCGACTTCTGAAGAGGCAAAACTTTGACCGTTGAGCATCTGAGTCGGAGCTTCGGAAAACGAATCTCCTGAGTAAGGTGCGCTTGAACCAGACACTTTGCTGCTAGACAAGTCAGCAGCATCAAACCCTCCATCATCTAAGGCAAAAGGGTCTCCAAAGTCCGAGTCGGCAAATTCGTCTATCTCTAGAGAGCCGGAGTTCTCAGCATAAGCTGCCATTCCGCCGCTGTCGCCACCAAAGGGGTTAGAATGTGAGGCTAAATCTGGGACTGAGCCTGCGCCATCGTCGTCTTCTGGTTCCCACCCCAAGCCACTCATCCCCAAGTCTGCCAAGTCCTCGTTTTCCATGTCGTCTGGGGATTGACTTCTATAGGAAAGGGATGGTGAATTTCCTTGGAAAAGTCCTAAATCCGGGTCTTCTAAACCTTCATCAAGAGATAAGTCTGGATAAAATTCTAATTCCGTTTCAGCAGACAAAGCCTCGAAATTTTCCGTTTGCAGCTCTCCAGATAAAAATTGGTCAGTGTAGGTAATTCCGCTGTGAGCGTGTTCCACCAAACTCTGGTCATCACTCAGGCCTAGCACAACCGTGTACTGTTCCCGCGCCACCTCATACTGTTGCAGTCCGTAGCAGTAAATGTGTCCGCACAGCAGGCGAGCGCTGGGGTCTTCGGGAAAATCTTCTACTAATTGATAAACTAGGGCTGCGGCTTCTGAATAATTGCCATCCATGTAGGCCGCTTCTGCCCGTTGGTAGTCCTGCTGAAAGTTGGTACTTGTTGCCATTTGCCGCCCTCTTTGGATTTTAGATTTTAGATTTGAGATTTTTGATTTTTATCTTGAATTGAATGTTTAGATGCGCGCCTCAAGTCGTGTGACTGTTGATGTTTAGACCTCAATCGAAAATCGCAAATCGCAAATCTAAAATCGATTTCACGCTGCCCACCGCGCCGAGCGCAGAATTTTCACTTGATCTAGCAGTCGGAGCACTTTCTGAGCTGGTGCACCTAACATCCATTCTCCCCTCAGAAATGGAATCATGCCGTCTGGTGCATTGTTCTGAGAGTGCAGTTGCTCTACGTCGAGCCAGTCCATCCCCACAATTCGATCGACTGCCAGCCCCAAAATCGTGTCTTGGTCTTCCACAGCCACGATCGGGATTTCCGGTCTATCTGTGTTCAGAGGTGTTTGGTCTCCCAGAAATTGACCCAGGTCCGCCACCCAAATCACTCGTCCTCTCATATTTAGCGTACCTAAAAGCAAAGAGGAAACGTTGGGGATCGGTGTCATGCGGTCTGGGGAAGGGGATAGTACCTCTCTAATCCCTGTCGCCGGCAGAGCGAACTCGTTCCCCGAAGGAACGTAGAACCGCAGGTGCAGCTCGCCTTCGGGAGTTTCTAGTTCTTGGAATTCCGGAGCCGGATCTACGCCTAGTCCTGGTAATATAAAGTCTGGGCTACCGCTAATCATAATTCTGACACCTGCATTTCTAGCAAATTGTTGAGGTTTCCCGCCAAGAAGAACTTGATCGAAACTTCGATAGTCGAAACTTGACACAGCCAAGCTTGACACAGCCAAGGGGTGAATGGCGCTACTGCCGGAGGTACTTGGCAATAAATTTGCTCCGTCAATAATTGACTGCCATCAATAAATTCGCGCGACCAATGTTTACAAATTAGCTCAAATAGAGTACGAACAATTAATTTGAAACCCCTCAAGCTTCACTTTGTAATCCCACCGCCGTCTCCATTGGTAAAACTCTGGGTAATTTCTGCGATGAATGCTAAACCGATACTCGGATTAGCGAGGAGTTGTTGACATGGCTGGTGTCGCGACAATCATGAACGGAGTCACTTAAGACTGACAATTGCACTCTCTGACTTTGTACAGAAATACCTAGCAATAAGTAGCTCTGTACATCAGTTTTTCGGAGCGGCTACAAGTGGAGAACAAGTATATTATATTTGCACTTTGAGCGTGTTAGACCACTTGGGTCTAGAAATTGAACAGAGTTTTACCGACGCCCTTATGCCAGCGCGCGGATTAATACATTCTAGTTTATGGTGCGATCGCCAATAGTACCCCCAGCTTTCTCTTTGTGGTGACCGAGACTTGAGCTAACCGCAGGTACAAAAAAGCTCCCATCCTGCCATCGGTGCGAAAGTTATTTTTCTTCTAATTGGTCTTCTAGCGATCGGTCTAATAATCTTTCTGAGAGATTGACCCGAGGGTAGCCCGGACCCACATATTTTTCTACCAGCATCAATAACTCGCTTTCACCAAAAGGTTTGGTGTAAAAGTCTGTAGCTCCGGCCATGCGGGCTTTAACGCGGTCGATAAATCCGTCGATGCCCGTCAGCATCACGATCGGCGTCTGCCGGAAAGCGCTCGAACTACGCAGCATAGCGCAAATTTCGTAGCCGTCGAGTTCCGGCATGGCGATATCACACAGAATTAAATCGGGTTTGAGTGGAAACACCAAACTCAGGGCTTGGAGGGGATTGCCGATCGTAGTAGCTTCGTAACCGTGTTCATTTAAAATTGACTCGACTGTTTTGCGAATAGTATTGTCGTCGTCAATACAGACAACTCTCGGAACCTTGGTTTCTGGGGACGACCATTCTTTTTTATTGTTGGCCGGGGCAACAGAGGGTTCGTAAAATACTTGCACCAATCCCTGCTGCACAAAGGGGTAAATCGCCTTAGCGACAGTGAGCACGTCTCGGTTGAGGTAGCGGGCCATTTGGCGGATCGAAGTGTGCCCATCGGCCCAGCGTCGGAGAGTATTAAAGGTATTGACAGGCAGCGCGACTCGCAGCTCGGATGGGTCTGAAATCACCGGACATTGGTTGGGCGACTGAATGTGAGGGTGAAACTGCTTCCACTGCTGCACCTGTTTGACAATCTTGGCCAGCAGGGAGCTAATTTCTAAGCTGGTCAGTTGAGGAGCCAAAGCTGGGCCCATTTCAAAAGTGAAGGAACCCTGGTGGAGACTGAGCAAGTCAAATAGGGTTTCGTGGATCATGCTCTGGATGATGTTGCGCCCTTGAGCTGGGGTGAGGATGTGGTTTTCTAGCAGGGCCCATAGGTAGCCGTATTCTGGGGCATTGGTAGATGCCATATAGGGAACTTGGATTTTGTCGAGGGCGGTATCTGCTTTGTAGCGGCGCAGGTAGTCGCGCAACCGAAACAAACTGCCCGCACTCTGGGTAGCGTAAATAATCTGACCGTTGAAGCAGAAGACATACCAGGATTGTCCTGCAAGGGAGCGCGGGGTAGGTTGAGTACCCGTGCTGCTGCCGGTGGAGGTGTAGGCCTCTACGAACAGTTCTCCGGTTCGCTGACCTAACTCAATCAATTGCAGGATGCTGCGGATGTCTATTTCACTCAAATTTCCCTGCATGCAGCTAAAGTATCCTCCTTAAAACCGTTGGCGTCTGAGCTCGGAAAGACTGTGTGCTGGCGAAAAGATTGACTTTAGTTGCCGTCAATAATTTACGCGCTGATGCCGATCTCACAATTGGGAATTGACGAAAGGGCGATACTTGCTGCCGTTCCTCGGCCGCGCTACCAGTCCACAAGCTGAAACCGCGAAACTCGCGGCATTCTCTAAGTGTAGAGTTTCACATTGTATTCCCACGGCATTGCCTAAACTCGTGGAATCCACATTGCACGATTGCACGGGTTCTTCGAGTGTGCAACACTGGCATTCCCGACTGGTTCAAGTCTTCGATCGCCAAAGTTTTGAAGTTTTTGCCTGAGTATGCCGTCAGTTTCTCCAGCACATCTTGGCGTAGGTCAACTTCAAAATACCGAGGATTCTCTGGTTCTACCGCTGCTACCAGCAGCAAGTGCCGATCGATCCCCTATGGGAACTTGAGGCTAGTCTGTTGGGTTGGATGAGTTGCGATCGAGGTTTTTTTTGGGTTTGCCACAGCCCTAAAATCAGGTGCAGTCAAAATGAACCTTTGTTGGCAATTGTCAGGAAAACCCTCAGTGCCGATCAACCTTTTTGCTCGCCCGCGGCGAGCGTCATAGGCTTGCGTCATTACCCTATTCTAAGGCAGCGCGGTTCAAATCCCTAGTCCGCCGAACCCCGACGCCGGCTTGGGGGCCGCAACGGCTTTTCTCACGATCGACCCCTAACTAAAGCTTTGTCAAATCAATAGAAAGTTTTGGATCGAAACGCCAGAGGCAAGCCCTGGGCTAACGACATGGGGATTTAGACTTGGGGATCAGTCGGTAGGGACTTTTAAGTCTCGTGAAACGATTGTGTTGCTAAAACCAGAGTGGTATAATTGGCCCAGAGCCATTCGCCAGAGTAAGAATAACTTTCAACCCATTGAAATATCCAAGAGGGCGAGTAACCCCGGCAACGCACTAATCCTATTAATTCGGAATAGTTAACGGGGAAATAATTGCAGCATAGGTCACGTTCAACCTTAAAAATATGAATAACTCAGCAAGTCTGCGCTCCTGGAGAAGTAAAGTTCTTTGAGTGAGTAGAGGGATATTTGAATGTCCCGTTGTCGTCTTGAAGGTGGCCAAGAATCCCCCGGCTTTAGAGGTGGGGAGGTTCAAAGACTGACCTTTTTCAGGTTTGGGCTATGGCAGTCTCCGCAGTGAGAGCTAGTCTTTAATCAAGCGGCATTGGTACTGCTCTCTCATTCCTCCAGACAACTGGCGGCGGCCGTACTTTCTGGAAGTTCTCCCGTGAGGGCGTGCTATGCGTGAGTGCTGAAGAAAAATTAGAAAAAAATGCTATCCCCCGATTGGGCAAACGATACCAAAAAGTAAGACTTAAGTGGCAAAAAGTTATCATTACTTGCCTATACTTGTTTACTTTAGGTAAGTTGACTAATGATCACACGCAGTGTTATGTTTAGTCAACAACCTTTGGCTTAAGGGGGATAGCCTACTTATGTTGGAATTAGCCGTCTACCCAACAGCGTAGGAAGTAAACACCACTTATCTTTTAGGCCTTTAAGTAACTTAAAGTAAGTTGGGATAGGTTTTACGAAGCAGAGGACTATTAGTGTGCTGTATCTAGCGGAAGTACAAAAACAGAAAAGCGGCTTTGGTCTCGGTGGCGGTAAGGCTGAACTGAAACTGCTAGCTTGTCAGCGGGGCGAACATAACTGGAGCGCCGTACCAGGCGATGACGGGATCCCAGTTGAGGAAGCTAATAAGTTTAACGACGGCACGCTGGTGCTGGTTGAGTTGAGCGCTAGCAAGCAAGTGCAGCGGATTCAGGAGGCGGCCCGCCAGTTGGTGAGCATTCTGCAAAATTTCTCGCGATTGCAGGACAAGTTTAAGGATAAGGAAGAGGAAATTGAACAGTGGAAGGCTTCTCTGACGTTTTCGAGTCAGGAACTCAATCGCCGGGAAATGGAAATGCAAGCCCGCGAAGAGCAGTTGGCTCAAATGGAAGAGGAGTTGGAGCGGCTGGAGGCTCAGCGCTCGGAAATTGAAAATACTAGAGATGAAGCTAACCGACTGCGAGAAGAAGTCGATCGCAGTCGCGTGGAAATTGAGACGGCTTGGGAACAGTTACGGGGCGAGCAGCAACGGGTGGCCCAGCAGCAGTCTGAGGTTCCGCAGGGGGCAGTAGTTGATGAGCAGCAGACGCAGAGGATTCAGGAGTTGATGCAGAAGCTGGGAGGGGCAATTGCTTCGGCCCACGGGGTGCGGGAACAACTGAATCAGTCTTTTAGTGCCGTGGGCGCTCAGCAGGCAATTCTGGATCAGCACTGGCAGCAGTTGGAGCAAAAACAAAGCATAGCTCAACAGCAACAAGAAGAGGTCGATCGACAAAATCAGAGCCTCCAAAACCGCTGGCAAGAGTGGTACCAATCTCAAGATGCTTTGGCCGGGGCTCGGGCGGAGCTTAAAGGGCAGCAAAGTACCCTCAGCGCTAAGCAGGACCAGGCTCAGTCGGTGTCTGTGCAGGTGCGGGCTGTTGAGGATCTTTACCAGCAAGTTTCCAGGCTCGCATCTGCTTCGGGTGCTGCGGGTACGGAGCAGAAAGTAGATGTGTCAGCTTTGGAGAAGATGCCTGTTGATGAGTTACAGGGGCTGGTGCAACACCTGCAACAGGATTTGGAAAAGGTGTTCCGGTTTGTTAACGATCAAGAGGAGGAGTTGACTCTGCAGCGGGAGACAATCGAGGAGCTGCAAGAGAAAATTCAAGCTGCTAGCGAGTACGATCGCATGGCTTTGGAAAATGAAATGGCAGATGAACTCGAAAGTTATCAGATGTTAAACGAAACTCTGGTGGGACAGCGCCTCCGGTTGCAGGAACGGGAAGATGTTTTAAAGCAGCATCAGGCGGTGCTGTGGCGGCGGCTGGGTACTGCTAATGCTCCAAAACAAGAGCGAGGAGATATTGATTTGGGGCCTATTGTCGCACAGCTCAATACTCAGCGGGAGCAGCAAAGCCAAGAATTGCAAAGACTGGAAAACGAAATTCAGCAGGTGCGGGAAGCCTTATCTCAAATTGAGGCAAATGTCAACCGCCAAAATGGGGAAAGTGAGGCGAAACGCTACGAACTCAAGCAGTTAGAGCAGAATTTGTTCAACCAGAAAGGTGCAGTGGCGCAACTATGGGGCAGAGTGAATGTTTATCAAGAAATGTTGCAGCCGGTGCAGGACAATTTGACTGCGCTACGCCAAAAGCTCGAAGCGGCGGCGGGGGAACTTGATCGCGTGCAGCAGACAGGAGAGGAGCAAGATCGGGTAGTTTCCGATTTGCGAGAAGTCCTTTCGGGTTTGATCACAGCTTAAAATTTAATATCTAAAATTATCGAAGGGTGTTCGACTCGACCGATCGCTCCTCCAGGAAATGGATCGGTTTGCGATCGGTTGGGCGCTACGATTAAGCTGGTTAGTTTTTCTACGCTTTCAAAACTCGATGCCGATGGCAATATTTGTTGCAGTAGTTGCCGCATTGCCCGTCGCTGCAGTGCCAGGGGTGCTTCACGCAAAATTGGGCGATTTAACTTGACGGGAAGTTGAAAATTCACCTGCGGACTGTCTGCAATTGGAGACATTGCTCGCTGTAGCAAGTCGCTGGCTGCAAGTTCGAGATATTCTACATCGGCGCGGAGGAGTTCGGCTGTTTGAGCTAGGGCTTGTTGGGCTTTTGGGTTGAAATGAGTTTCCAAATAAGGCAATAATTCCGATCGAATCCGGTTGCGACTATATTGCAAGTCTTGATTTGTGGAATCTTCCCAAATGGGTAGTTTTTGATCTTGACAAAATTGACCTGTTTGCGATCGAGTTATTTCCAGCAAGGGACGAACTAAATAGATTTTAGATTTTAGATTTTGGATTTTCGATTGGGAATTTTCATCCTGATCTTCCAATCGAAAATCGAGCAGGGGCCGCCTCCAAGTGAGGGCGGAAAGTCCATCGGCGCCACTGCCGCGAATCAGGTTGTAGAGGAGTGTTTCGGCGCGATCGCTGGCTGTGTGGCCTGTAACAATGTAGGGGTAGTTGTGGGCGATCGCAATTTCGGTTAAAGCTTGATATCGCCACTGTCTGGCCGCTGCTTCTGTTTTGGAAATCTCCGAGGCTGTTTCCAAATAGTAGGATATTCCCCAGTTTTTAGCTAATTGTTCTACATGATTCGCCGACGCTTGCGAGTCAGAACGCCAACGATGATCGCAGTGAACAATTCCTAGATTCCACCCCCATTTTTGCTGCAAATCTAGCAGTAATTTAATTAAACACAGAGAATCTTGTCCGCCCGATACTGCTACTAGCAACCGCTGATTCGATGGCAATATTTGTCGGTACAGCAGCGTCCTGTGAACTTGAGCGTGCAGGTGCGTCCAATTGGAAGATTCAGCCATGAGAGCAGTTTTTTATTAAGCAAAAATAAGGAAGTTATAAAACGAGCAGTGTCCGGGATTTAACCGATGGATTTTGAGCAAAGAAGGGGAAACATCCCCCTCTCCCAATCTCTCAGTCTTTGCCTTCCTAGCTCCACATTCCTATACTTTGGGGGTCGCGGTCGGGATACCTAGAAATAGGAAAATGATTACTTATTTCTGTTGAGTCACATTGCTTTAATGGCTCATCTATATCGGTTTGATTTGAGCTATCTACGGCGTAGTTTTGCACGGTGTCTGATCTTTCTGCAGCGGCAGGAAGGGCTTTTTGTTCTTTAATTTCCGGTTCAAGCGGAATGAACTCCAGACGCATTCTAAGTTTTCCTTTAGTCCAGTCTTTGCCAGCACTTAATAGCTCGCAATCCAGACCGTCTGAAAATAATTTTTCGTCTACCAATTTCGCCTGCATAATTGCCATAAATTCGCTGACTTTGAATGTACATTGATACATCAAAGCGCTGGTAGGGGCAGACACAACATCATCTTGTTTGGGAAATATTGGCAATTCGTCCATATTAATTGTCCTTATTTTAATGAATGAAGGAAGTTCGGCAACGAGCAATGTACGGGATGCAACGGATGTAAAGACGGAGGTTAGGAAGACCGAATTTAGAAGAGGTAAGGCAGAAATTAGAAGAGGAAAGAAGGCGCTTCGACTTCGCGATCGGGTAAAAAAAGGGAAGAAGGAAGAGGGAGTTAATTATTAGAATATCGCTGGTTGAGTAAGGTGGGAATTGCCCACCCTACAACCGGAGATGATATTAATCCCGATGCTTTGACTTATCCTGTTCTCCTGTGACCCATTGGTGGATCAGGAATTAGAAAAACCAACCGTAGGAATGTAAACCTTTGCCTAACAGATTTACGCCTAGATAGCAAATCCAAACTACCACAAAACCTGTGGCTGCTAAAATTGCTGGGCGTCTTCCCTGCCAGCCACGAGTAATGCGGGCGTGCAGGTAGGCAGCAAATACCAACCAAGTAATTAGCGCCCAAGTTTCTTTCGGGTCCCAACTCCAGTATGATCCCCAAGCTTCGTTAGCCCAAACCGCACCGGCAATAATGCCAACTGTCAGTAAAGGGAATCCTAAACCGATGATGCGATAGCTAATGTTATCAAGAGTTTCTGCTAGATTCAAGCGCTGGGGCGAGAGAAGTTCTGCGGTTTGAGTTGGGGCGGTTGATGAGGTTTGAACGGTTGCTAATTCGAGGAGTGCTGTGGTTCCCAAACCGTTATTGTTGGAGTTGAAAGAGGGTTCGCTGAAAACTAATGCGCTGTCGGCGCTGGTTTCTGCAATTTGAGGTTCGGGGTTTTGACGGCGTTGGAGGCGGTAGTTGCCGTTGCGGTTGCTATTGGTGCCGAAGGAACTACCGGTGAGTTCGATTTTTTGGCCGCGGGTGACGATTAAAAAGGCGATCGCCAGTAACGCTCCTACCATTAAAGTTGAGTAACTGAGCATCATGACACTAACGTGCATCATCAACCAGTTTGATTTGAGGGCGGGTACTAGGGGCTCTGCAGATTGCATGGTTGCCGGCAGAGTCAGGGCTGCAAAGGCGGATATTGCCATTGCTACGGGGGATGTGGCTACTCCTACTAAGCGGGAACGGCTCATGTTTTCCGCGACTAGGTGGATGGCGGTGATTCCCCAAACTAGGAAAAATAGGGATTCGTAGAGATTGCTTAAGGGGAAGTAGCCGGCTTCTATCCATCGAGAACCGAGTAAAGCGGCGATGGATAGGTTGGCGACGGCCATTCCTGCGGTTCCTAGGGCGGATAGGTAGGGAATGCCGGGGAATGCTGCGCCAACCCAGTAAATGAGCATTGTGGAGAACAAAACGGCAAAGGAGATGTTGTCCAGCCAGTTCTGGAGTACGACCAGATCCATAAAAATTACTCCGGTAGTGTTTTTACTTATTTTTGCTAACTAGATCGATCGTACTGGCGTTGGGCAGTTTTGGGTTTGGGATTTTGAATTTTTGTGGCAATTATGAGTGATTGGCGGTTGTTGAGGCGCGAGTGGGCGATCGCGCGGACGCATCAAACAAGCTACTAAGTAGTTAGACAGAATTAATTACACAAATACATAGTAGAATGATATTCCAGGCAAAATTATGAGTTAATTAGAA
>NZ_JAUBQQ010000036.1:0-8945 GCF_036701335.1 Microcoleus sp. Pol12B5
TGTCGGTTGATGTTACCCACTCACAAAAGCGTTCCCAGACGTTGGCGCTTTCGCGCTGCTGTAAGGTTGTTGTCATTGTTTTATGATTGCTGTATTTGGTTGTCAATGTTCGGATGATGTTTATATTATTAACGGTGTTGTTAAGGTTTGTAAAGGGGTTTGACGACAGTTAAACTGATGACTGTGATTAGGAAAGCTGATGTAAGGAGAGACAGGGGCGTAGCTGGCGGGGCCCGACGCCATTGCCCCCGCGCGAAAAGATGAAGATAGCGTGCATACGCGGCGCACCTCAACCCTAACGAACGGGAGCGCTCGGAGGCGGAGAAGGTAGAGGAACAGGAGCGAGGACAGGTGGAGAGGCAGGGATGCGAGCAGGTGGATAAATCCTGAACTGCTGGAGTTGCTGTGGCGTGAGAGATCGCAAAATTCTCAGTCCGAGGGTGTCTCTGGAGATGCTTAAAGCGTAGGATGGCTCCAAATACGGGCGGAAATTGGATTTGTTGTTCAAATAGCTTTCCATGAAAGCTAGGCTGAGTCCGCTGAGGTAGCGGCGGGCTAAAACTGGTTCCGGCCCAATGACCTCTGGTGGTGGCAAAAAGAGGCTTTGAGGGGAATCCTCAATCGTTGAGAAGTGAGTCCCGTTGTTCATCAGTACCAGATATTTGTTGGGCGATGTCAGCCATGTGAACGGTTGAATTTGTTCGAGCAAAGCGGGGGCGACGGTATCGGCGCTGCCTGCGATTAGCATGACTGGGATTTGGATCTTGCTGAGGTTTGTTTCTCCGAGAATGCTGCTAACGATCGGGTTAACGGCGATCACAGCTTTGATGCGCGGGTCGCCGAAATTGTACTGGTTGCGATCTAGGCCGCGGGCGCGGCATTGCAACAGTAGGGAGAGGTTCCAACTATCGTTTTCGACTCCGCAATCTTTGTCTAGCTGTGCAAAATTAATCCCCGCCCCGGCTAATGCTAAAGCCGTATAGCCCCCGAAAGACTGGCCGATGACACCGACCCGCTGCAAGTCGAGCTGCCCTTGATAGGCAGGATTGGTGGTAGAAAGTTGGGTTAAATAATCGAGCAAGTCTTTGATGTCGAGGGGGCGGTTGATAAATTCTGCTGGTTCTGCTACTTCATTCGCTCTGCCTGTTACTAAGTTTTGGATTTGTTGGGCGTTGCTGCCGGGGTGTTCGGGGACGGCGACGGCAAAGCCGTAGGAGGCTAGATGTTTGGCTAAATACTCGAAGGAAAGGCGATCGGAACCTAAACCGTGGGAAATTACTACTACTGGGGCCGGTTGCGGGCTGCCCTGTGGCAGGTAAATGTCCATATCAAACGTGCGAGGGCGATTTGGACTCGTCACAGTTACCGATGATTTTTTCCAAGTATAGGGGCCAGGTAGCTGGGGCTGCAGCATTTCGGCGGGCGGTATGGCGGGTTCTGAGGCTGCTTGTGCTTCGGACAATTGAGCGACTCCGGCGATCGTCTGATTGGAACGGTTGATCAGCGATGTCAGCTCGTTGGCGATACCCAAGGCGCGGGCGATGTCAATCCTGATGCCATAGGTGGGGAATTTCCGCAGCACGTTGAGAATTGTCAGGCCTTCTGGATCTGAGGCTGCTAAAATCAGGGCGGCTCGGATGGCATAAAATCCAGGCTGCCGAGCTTTGGTTTGAATTACTCGGCCCAAGCGTCTCAGCAGCACTTCTCCTTGAGGCGTGTAAAGGAATTGGGCGATCGTCACCTGGCTGATTTCAGCTTTCGCTTGCAGGGCGGTGCGAATCTCAGCTAGCTGAGATTCTTTGACGTACTGAGCGAAGCCGTCCAAGTTTGAGTCTATTTTGCCTTCTTTGGCGAAAAGTGCCAGAGATTCGATCGGAACTGATTCTTCTAGCGGCCCGTAAGTTACGTAAATTCGCTCGGCACCCATTGCCGGTGCGGCAGTGCAAACAGCAGTGAATGCAAACAATCCTAGGTATTTTTGGGCGATCGACCGCCGAGTGCGAAGGGCAGCAGTGGAGAGGCTCGAAAACAGACAGTTCATAACTTTCACACCTAGGACTTCTAATAATTAGTCGGTGAAATGATGTAAATTGTTTCGCCAACATTTAATGCCAAGAAATCGATCTGTTGCTTCGGATGCTTCGGAAATTAGGTTATCTTGGAAAGCATAGCCAAAAAAGCAATTTTCTGACCTGACAAGACTAGCTGAAATTTAAAATTCAACACCGAGGGGTCAAACCTATTGGAATGCCCATTGATTATTTTTTCAGCTATGCAAGATATTTTCGATCAAGTTTGTAACTACAGCCTGAGTGGGAGAATTTATGATGTTCAATGCAACTGCTATCCTGATTGACGCTTTTGTGCAAGAGCTGCAGGCCGGCTACCGTCGCACCTACGGCAAGTACAAGCCTGACTACCCTGAAATTATCGCCTGGGCAGGGACTATGGCTCTGGAAAATATCGCTAACTGCGATGCTCTCTACCACAATGTGGAACACACAATGCTCGTGGCTTTGGTGGGACAAGAGATTCTCCGGGGCAAGCATATTCGCGAAGGCGGAGTGTCGCCGGAAGATTGGCTGCACTACCTAATCTCGCTGCTGTGTCACGATATCGGCTACGTCAAAGGTGTTTGCCGCCAAGACCAAGAAGCTGTGGGACTATATGCTACGGGTATTGACGGGGGCATGGTTTCTGTGCCGATCGGCGCAACTTCAGCCAGTTTAACTCCTTATCATGTCGATCGAGGCAAACTCGTAATTGACGAACGCTTCGGCGGCCACACATTAATTGATGCCGAACAAATCAAGCGCAATATTGAATTGACGCGCTTCCCAGTTCCTGCTAGCGAAACTCATCAAGACCGAAATAATTATTCTGGACTCGCTAGGGCCGCCGATTTGATCGGTCAGTTGAGCGACCCAAATTACCTACGAAAAATAAGTGCTCTGTTCTACGAATTTGAGGAAGTCGGCACTAATAAAATCTTGGGCTACAAGTCTCCGGGAGATTTGCGGCAAAATTACGCCAAGTTTTATTGGAATGGAGTTTTTCCATACATTCCAGCAGCTTTGAACTACTTGGAATTGACCCAGGGAGGCAAACAAATTATTGCCAACCTTTACGCCAACGTATTTCAGGTAGAACACGCTGAACCGCTCGCTTTCACCAAACCGAACGCTCAAGAATTCACCAAATCCCGCACCAATAGCAACTTGAACGGCGAAAAAGATGGTGCGAATATTCAACATTCCCTGTCCGGGGAAAACAAGAAATTTACCGAGTTCCCAGACTTAAATTTGTGATCATTTACGCCCAGAATGGGGCATCTATAAAGGCGAGTCAGTGGATTTTAAAATTGATAATTCTGTGTGATATGTTTGGCGCAACGTTCTGCTTTCAATCAGTCGAAGGATTTGAAATTTAATCCATAGATGAATCTGGGATGTTAAACAAGAGTCGAAATTTTAGGCCGACAGGCGTTGCCAGTCGGAAATTAATTATCCGTTTTTTGGCAGCGTGATAATTAGGATAAGTTTTGATTTTTTAGTTGCTGGAGATTGGTTTTTAGCTCAAATTTAGATTAATTATCTCAAATCTAAAATTGCTCTGGCAGCAGATAGGTTGCTTACTCCTTTTTTTTGAGCTAAAATTAAGAGTTATCATCAAAAATTTAACATCGAAAATCGAAAACCTTAAATTGATATGGCAGCAGAAATTCAGCAGCAAATTCAACAGTTGAGGCAGCAGCTACAGGAAGCTAGCTATGCTTATTATGTTCTCGATGCGCCGATCATGCCAGATGAAGTGTACGATCGACTTTATCGCCAGTTGCAAGAATTAGAATCAGATTATCCTGAATTAATTACAGCCGAAAGTCCGACTCAGCGGGTGGGAGAACAGCCTGCTACTCAATTTTTTAGCGTCAAACACAATATTCCTCTCTACAGTTTGGAAAATGCTTTTAATTTTGAAGAATTTGCTAAATGGCAGGAACGCTGGCAAAGGGTAGCACCTCCCCTAACCCCCGGTCAAGAAGAAAATGCACCCCCCCTAACCTCCCCTGATCAAGGGGGGGGACTTGATGGAATAACATCTTCGATTAGCAATCAGGAAAATAGGGAAATTATTCCCCGCCTTAGCAAGGGGGGGTTGGGGGGGGTTTCCTATGTTTGCGAATTGAAAATTGACGGCTCTGCTTTAGCGTTAACCTATGAAAATGGAATTTTAGTTCGCGGTGCGACGCGGGGAGACGGCATTGCCGGAGAGGAAATTACTCAAAATGTCAAGACTATTCGCTCGATTCCTCTGAAGCTCAATTTAGATAATCCGCCCCCTGTTGTGGAAGTGCGGGGAGAGGCTTTTTTGTCTTTAGCTGTGTTTGAGGAAATTAATCGGGAACGAGAAAAAGCGGGGGAACAATTGTTTGCTAATCCTCGCAATGCTGCGGCGGGTACGCTGCGGCAGTTGGATTCTAAAATTGTGGATAAGCGCAAATTGGATTTCTTTGCTTATACTCTACATTTAGATCAAAGTAACGAGGGTAACACGCAGTGGGAATCGTTGGAATTGTTGCGAAGAATGGGGTTTAAGGTGAATCCCAATCGCAAAATTTGCTATTCTTTGGATGAGGTTCGCGAGTATTACGAATATTGGGATACTGAGCGACGGAATTTGCCTTACATGACGGATGGGGTTGTTGTTAAGATTAATTCGGTTGGGCTGCAAAAACAATTGGGTTTTACTCAGAGGTTTCCGCGTTGGGCGATCGCCCTGAAGTATCCCGCGGCAGAAGTGCCTACAATAGTAGAAGCTGTCACAGTGCAAGTAGGCAGAACCGGGGCTCTGACTCCTGTAGCGGAACTCAAACCGGTGCAGTTGGCTGGGACGACGGTTTCGCGGGCTTCTCTTCATAATAGCGATCGACTTTCCGACCTAAATCTCCATATTGGCGATACTGTGATTGTCAGAAAAGCTGGCGAAATTATACCAGAAGTTGTGCGAGTTTTGCCGGAACTGCGCCCCCAAAATGCTCAACTTTTCCAAATGCCTAGTTGCTGTCCCGAATGCGAACAGCCTGTGGTTCGGGAAAAGGGGGAGGCCGTTACTCGCTGCATCAATACATCTTGTCCAGCAATTTTGAGGGGTTCGCTGATTCATTTTTGCAGCCGGGATGCTATGGATATTAACGGTGTTGGCGAAAAGTTGGTGCAGCAGATGGTTGATAGCAATCTGGTGCATTCTGCGGCGGATTTGTACGATTTGACAGCGGAAAGATTGATGACTTTGGAACGCATGGGTAAGAAGTTAGCAGAAAAGTTGGTAAGTGCGATCGCCCAATCGAAAAATCAACCTTATTCGCGCGTACTTTACGGCTTGGGCATCCGCCACGTCGGCAGCGTGAATGCTCAATTGTTAACAGAAAGGTTTGCAAATGTGAAAGAGTTAGCATTGGTATCGGCGGCATCGATTGAGGGGGTTTACGGCATCGGGTCGGAAATTGCTCAAGCTGTTTATCAGTGGTTTCGAGTGCCGGCTAATCAAAGTTTAATTGCACGGTTGAAAACTGCCGGCTTGCAATTGCAGTCAGAAGTGAAAAATTCCAATTTAGCCAGCACAAATTTACAACTTGCAGGCAAAAATTTTGTGCTGACGGGAACTTTGCCCACTTTAAAAAGAGATGAAGCTAAAGATTTGATTCAAAAAGCAGGAGGTAAAGTCACAAGTTCTGTGAGTGCTAAAACTGATTATGTGGTTGTGGGAGAAGATGCGGGTTCTAAGTTGGAAAAGGCTCAATCTTTGGGGATAAAACTACTTTCGGAATCGGAGTTATTAGAACTGCTATCGAGACCATAAATGATTGGTGAAAGTCAATATATCTCTCTTTTTTCTTTCTCTGCGCCCTCTGCGCCTTCTGCGGTTCGTAAAAAAGCTGATTCACTTGAGCCGTTTTCCGAGAACATCGCCAACCATTCTATTTCCCTAGGTGGAAAATAGCCCATCGCGAATTGGGCAATACCTCAAAAGGCATAGAAATTGCGCTCGCACTTGGTCAATATACCTACTTCCCCGGCGGTGCTGCCCGCATCGGTTGTCGGTACAGGCGAGTTTTGCTAAAATTTGATAAAGTTTGCAATAGCGATGGCAACTGCCAGCTTAGCCAAATCCCAGCAATCATAGGAGATACATTATGTCGGAAATTCCAGCAGAACAAACACAAACAAACTTGACAACTCCAGAAATAACTACCGAAAGCTCCATTTCTGGAGTGGAAAACGTGAAAAATAGTTTGGGAAACGTCCTAAATAGTTGGAAGTTGAAAGCAGGATTAGCCGTTGCTGTACTTTTGGGAGTTTTGCTATTTGCTTTCTACTGGCAGCATATGATTGCAGTCGTAGGTATGAAGAGTTGGTCGGCGCGATCGGGAGCTAACCCGATCGAATGTATGGTAAGAGATACTAATAACGACGAGTATGTCAGTTGCAGTGCCCTCCTAGATCAGCAGATTGTTCCTCTTGAGTGCAGTTCGAGTTTGTTCAATATCGGCTGTCGAGTCAATTACGGAACTGCCGCACCAAATCCGAGACAAATCAACCCTAGATAGACTATCTGCGGGTTAGAGATGATTGTTGAAGGAACAGATTGGTTACTTAAAATATGGGACTTACAAAAAACTCCCAACGTGAAAATACTCCAGCAATAAAGAGCGGAAAACTCTTGTTTTTCTTGTTGTAAAATAGCAGGTAAGTCTACTTACCTGCTATTGCTATTAGGTAATCTGTGATAGATGATGTGCGACAGTATATTGACGAGCCACAGGTTTTTGATGATATTACTTTGGTGGTGATGAAGCAGAAATAGAGTTCCAAATCCCCTGGATTGGCCGTTGAAATTGCGGCAGCCACGGGCGAACCGCCCCAACCACCCCAAGCGGGCATTGCTGCTACTGTAGAAACTTTCGTCCCTAAGAAGCGGAGACAGAAAGATAAAAATGGCAGCTTACCAAGGGCTTCCGATCATGGTGAAACTACTCCAATAGTAAGGATGAGAAAAGTTTTGGTTTGTTTGTTGTAAATTAGCAGGTAAATTTAACTTGCCGCCTGTTGTTACTAGCTGTCCATTTTCTAGCCGCACTTTACCGGACATTATTGCTTGTTGAGCCAGTTGTAAAGCTTCTGCCTTAGTTGTTGTTCCTCGCAACTGGTGGTAAAATTCGCTCATTAGCCCCAAAGTGCCTCCATCGTCAACATACCACAAACTCCCTAAAGCAGATTTTGCGCCGGATTTTACTGCTAAACCTCCAAAACCTAACTCTGCTTCCCGATCGCCCATAGCAGTTCTACAAGCACTTAATACTAACAAGTCTACCTGCGGATTGCGCCAATTCAAATTCTCCATGCGATCGAGCTGCAATTTGGAATTCCACATTTGAATGTAGGAATTGCTCGCTTTTCCCGGTTTGAATTCAGCGTGAGTTGCTAGGTGAACGATCCGAAATCCTCCCTTGGCGTGTTCCGACGTGAGATTATCTAGAGTGAAAGTAGAATTGAGGTAAGATGGGCCGTGTCCCTGATCGGAAATCGCCTGCAATTCGATCGGCACACTGGGCAAGGGCTGTTGGTCAACAAATTCTGACCTTCCCATTGCTAGCACTGTGGCGTCTCTCACAGGTTTATAATCAGTATTAATCGAACTAAAACTTGGAATTAGGCTGAAACTGTATTTTTCAATCAAGAAGCCTTTACCGTCGTGCAACGCGGCAAAAGGCAGGCTCCGCAATCCGGGATCGACTGACAGTAATAAAGTTTGAATTCCTAAGTTTTGTAAGTCTTTTTCTAGGGGTGCGATCGTCCATTTATATAGTTGCTGGGCGGCGGCTAGATAGCTGGTACTATCGCGTTTTGCGGGATTGGTGATTTCATTGCGGAACTCCTGGACGGTGGGGAAAAGAGCTGCTCTGTTGGCTTCGGGGACGCTGTAGTGAATCGGCCACCCGACGGGAGGAACTAAAATTAGTTCCAGTCGATCTTCTCGCGAGACTATGTAGATAATACCAGACCGCTTGCCGGTTTGCTGTTCGATATTTTGTAAAGTTTCTTGGGATGTCGAAATCAAGGTTTTTTCCTCTAGGAGGTTGGCTTTTACCCCCAGGTATTCTGCAAATTCTTGATTCCTCATTTCTTCGATTCCCCAGACTGTTTTCTGTATGTCGTTACCTTCAAAAAGTCGATCGGGAGGCGGGGCGTATCCCAGAACTAAATTAGAAGTAGGGTTAACTGTTGGTGCTTGTTGGGATGCGAGTGAAGAGGCTACGATGCCAGCGGGTAATTGACTGGTGATACTTTGATCGATGGTTAAAACTCGATGATCGGCAGCAGCAACACCGAGATTGTCTAGCGATCGACTTTCGGGGCGTTTAAAGTCTTGTTCATCGGAGGTTGACGGTTCGGGTGTGGGTGTATCGGCGGCTGTGGGCGATTTTGGTGCTGTCACAGGTGTGGGCACTTGTATTTCCGTAGGATCGATCGGAGTTGGAGTTACCAGCGGAGTTGGAGTTACCAGCGGAGTGGGAGTGACACTCGGAGTCGGAGTTGGAGTTACCAGCGGAGTTGGAATGACACTCGGAGTGGGAGTGGGAGTGACACTCGGAGTCGGAGTTGGAGTTACCAGCGGAGTTGGAATGACACTCGGAGTCGGAGTGGGAGTGACACTCGGAGTCGGAGTTGGAGTTACCAGCGGAGTTGGAATGACACTCGGAGTGGGAGTGGGAGTGACACTTGGAGTGGGAGTTGGAGTTACTACCGGATTGGGAATTTCACTCGGAGTGGGAGTCGGAGTTACTACCGGAGTTGGAGTGACAACTGCAGTTGGAGTTGGAGTTACTACCGGAGTTGGAGTGACAACTGGAGTTGGAGTTGGAGTTACTACCGGAGTTGGAGTGA
>NZ_JAUBQQ010000036.1:9045-52654 GCF_036701335.1 Microcoleus sp. Pol12B5
ACTACCGGAGTTGGAGTGACAACTGGAGTTGGAGTTGGAGTTACTACCGGAGTTGGAGTGACAACTGGAGTTGGAGTCGGAGTTACTACCGGAGTTGGAGTTGGCGTTGGCGGCGGGTCGATCGCATCATCAGTCGAAAACACAATATTACCAACACTACTAGAACGAGGAAACGACTGCGATGTAATGCTAGATTGTCCCGTTGTAATTGCACCCGCCGTACCGTTGCTAGCAGCATCCCCCACCACAAACGGTTGAATCGGCGTCCCTCCATCTCCCCCAGCGTGTGTAATTGCGATATTTCCGCCACCTGCGCCGCCAGCAGTAGAAATGCTAGCAAATCCCGTCGGCGACAGTGGGGTGGAAAAAGTACCCGTAGCGCGGAAAAAACTGCCTGTTATTGCTGTGACATTGCCACCAGTGCCGCCAGTACCGCCTTGGGCATTGATAAATTCTACTTGAATATCGCCGATCGGATCTAAGAACACATTGCCGGCATTTCCGACTATAGCGCTAGAGTTAATTTGTCCGGTCGTAATTGAAGTTATCGCCTTAACAGTTATGTTGCCGCCACTGTTTCCCGATGTATTCAAATTGCCTGCGGTGAAATTGTTACCGCTTGTAAATAGAATTTCTCCGCCATTAGCAGTAATATTTTTAACACTTATATCGCCCTTGGCAGTAATATCGACTTTGCCGGCGGTGACATCTCCTGATAAGTTGACTTTTTCTGTGTTTAGTGCTGTCAATTGTTGCGCGTTAATTGTCGAGTTTCCTGTCACATTGCCAGCATTTTCGATCGCAAGATTTCCTAACTTGCTGGTGGCCCCCACCGAACCGTTGAAAGTGATGCTGCCGCTACCGGAGGCTAGATTTAAGTTGCGGGCATTAATGCTGTCACTGTCGATCGCGCCCAAAGCAATATTTCCCCCTGCGGTACTAAATATCGCATCCTTTGTCAAGACCAAAGCATTGCTAATATTAATGTTGCCGTTATTAGTCGTAATATTCCCGCCTACTTTAGTATTTAAAGCCGTAATGTTAAAACCCGAATTGCTTTTAACATTCCCGATAAATTCCGCATTTGATGCAGTAATATTCAAAACCGATAATGGCGTTGTTTCGCCGATATTTCCTTGCAGCAGTACATTGCCATTCGCGGCATCTAAGCCCAACAAATGATTGCCGTCGATCGCACCTTTTATATTAATACTACCAACGCTGCTTTTGAGCTTAACCGGGTTTCCTAGTTGAACGTTGCCCGTCAAATCTATATTGTTAGTTGTATTGATGCCAGAATTTAAATTAATTGTTGAACCTTGGAGAGCAACACTGCTGTTGTCAAGCCCGGTAATAGTGCCATCAAGTGCGATCGTACCAGTTCCCGTTTGAATATTTACTGGATCTAAAAATGTGAGATTAAAGGGAATACTAATATTGGCACTGCTATCCGAGCGCCCGATCGCGATCGAGCTAAATCCATTTTGAATCAAATTAAGTTCCGATGCAGTCAAATCTAAAGCGCTAGTATTGTTATCAATTCCGCCAACAACAATATTTTGTCCGGCTGTGGCGGGTTGTAGCGTTAACGCCCCAGTACCAGAAACCTTCCCGGAAAAATTAATTTCACCTGCTGTTAAATTCAGCGGGTTACTACCTGCAGATAAAGTAGAACCGAAAGCAATAGTTGCATTTACGAGTGTAAAATTTACAGGAGCTTTTAATGTCACTGGATTGCTAAAACTAATGTTATCATTAGTTGTGGTGATATTTCCGCCAACCGCAACAGTTCCCCCGCCATTTTGAATAAATGCACCGTCTAAGTTCAGGTTTTTCTCAATATTGAGATTCACCTTATTGGTGATTGTGAGCGTGCCGTCATTGGTGGTTGTTACAGTTCCTTTGAGATTAACATTATCAGCCGCAATACCCAGATTGCCAGCTACGTCAACTGTATTATTGAAAGTAATGTCGCTGCCTGCGAGAATGGGATTATTAGCAACAGTCACAGCATCTGCATAAGTTTGAGTTCCGGTTGTAGTGACATTCCCGCCTAAAGATATCTTGCTGTTGGCAGTTAAACTTGTGAGAGGAATTGTTTCGCCGATCGCACTTTTGAAGGTAAGATTACCGCTAGCGGCCTTCACAGTCAAATCGCTGGTACCATCAACAGTATTATTGAAAGTAATGCTGTCACCTAAAAGAATCGGATTATTGGCAATTGTAACTGCATCTCCATAGGTTTGAGGGCCGATTGTAGTGACATTTCCCTTCACTTGAGTTGTCCCGCCAGCATCTGTAGTCAAACTCGCGGTAGTGACTGTTTGATTAAATGCGGTTGTTCCTGTAGAATTAGCTGTTAAATTGCCGATCGCACTTAAACTCCCAACTGCACCATTGAAGGTAACATTACTGCTAGCCGCCTTCGCCGTCAAATCGCTGGTGCCGTCTAAAGTATTATTGAAAGTAATGCCGCTGCCGGAGAGAATGGGATTATTGGCAATTGTAACTGCATCTCCGTAGGTTTGAGGGCCGATTGTAGTGATATTTCCCTTGACTTGAGTTGTGCCGCCGGCATCTGTAGTCAAACTCGCGGTAGTGACTGTTTGATTAAATGCGGTTGTTCCTGTAGAATTAGCGGTAATATTTCCTAATGCCTTGGTATTGCCAACTGCACCATTGAATGTAACATTACCTGCACCCCCATTGACAGTCAAGTCGCTGCCAATGTTATTGGCATCAACAATATTATTGAAAGTAACGCCGCTGCCTGAAATAATCGGATTAGTGGCAATTGTGACAGCATCTCCATAAGTTTGACTGCCCGTAGTTGTGACATTGCCTTTTAGTTCAGTTGTGCCACCTGGATCTGTGGTTAAACTCACGCCCTCGACTGTTTGATTAAATGCGGTTATTCCTGTAGAGTTAGCGGTAATATTTCCTAATCCCTTGGTATTGCCAACTGCACCATTGAATGTAATATTACCTGCACCCCCATTTACAGTCAAGTCGCTGCCAATGTTACTGGCATCAACAGTATTATTGAAAGTAACGCCGCTGCCTGAAATAATCGGATTAGTGGCAATTGTGACAGCATCTCCATAAGTTTGACTGCCCGTAGTTGTGACATTGCCTTTTAGTTCAGTTGTGCCACCTGGATCTGTGGTTAAACTCACGCCCTCGACTGTTTGATTAAATGCGGTTATTCCTGTAGAGTTAGCGGTAATATTTCCTAATGCCTTGGTATTGCCAACTGCACCATTGAATGTAATATTACCTGCACCCCCATTTACAGTCAAGTCGCTGCCAATGTTACTGGCATCAACAGTATTATTGAAAGTAACGCCGCTGCCTGAAATAATCGGATTAGTGGCAATTGTGACAGCATCTCCATAAGTTTGACTGCCCGTAGTTGTGACATTGCCTTTTAGTTCAGTTGTGCCACCTGGATCTGTGGTTAAACTCACGCCCTCGACTGTTTGATTAAATGCGGTTATTCCTGTAGAGTTAGCGGTAATATTTCCTAATGCCTTGGTATTGCCAATTGCACCATTGAATGTAATATTACCTGCACCCCCATTTACAGTCAAGTCGCTGCCAATGTTACTGGCATCAACAGTATTATTGAAAGTAACGCCGCTGCCTGAAATAATCGGATTAGTGGCAATTGTGACAGCATCTCCATAAGTTTGAGTACCCGTAGTTGTGACGTTGGCATTTAGTTGAGTTGTACCGCCAGCATCGGTGGTGACATTGGCAGAGTTGACGGCATTAAAGATTGTTGTGCCTGTACTATTGGCGGTGATGTTTCCTACTGGGGTGGTACTGCCTACTGCACCGCTAAAGGTGATGTTTCCTGTGCCTGCACTAGCACTGAGGTTATTGTTGCCATCTACTGCCCCATTTAAAATAATATTACCGCTACTGCCTGTATTGAGATTAACATTATTTCCAACTAAAGTATTTCCGTTGATGGCAATGTTTGCGTTTGAGGTGCTGATGTCAGCATTTAGATTTGTTGTATTAGCAGATATGGTAATTGGAGCGTTATTGCTTCCCGTGATGGGACTGTTAATTGTAATTGTACCTAGTGAGGTTTGCAGGGTAGTAAGAGGATTTAAGGTGATGGGGCTATTAACTGATATGTCACCTGATATGTCACCACCGCTATTAGTTTGAATGGTAAATGAACCTAAGCTCGGTTGTAATAATCCTATTTGTGTTGGTGTTAAGTTTAAGCCGCTACCGGGAATGTTGCCGATGACTATTGGCGCACTAGTTGTTAATGGTTGTAGGGTTAGATTGCCTGTTCCAGATACATCTCCTGTCCAGTTAATTGCGTTACTTGTAAGCAGAACGTTATTGGTAATTGTCGCTGGGCCGTTCAGGTTGATGCTGCTGGTTGCTGTTACGTTACCGGAAAGATTAGTATTGCCTGTAGTGCTTAAGCTAAGCAGGTTAGTAGTATTAGAAAAAGTGTTATTTCCTGTAGTATTGATGGTGAGGTTTCCAAGGGGGATAATACTACCGATCGCGCCTGTAAATGTGACGTTGCCTGCACCTGCATTGACTAATAAACTTTCAGTGTTTGCTGTAGTGCCATCAAGAGTGCTATTAAAGGCGAGATTGCCGCTGCTGGCGGTTCCTGATGTTGTCAGGGTAATGGTTGGTTGAGTGAGGATAACAGGTGATTGGAAGGTAATATTGCCACCGCTACCAGTGGTCGCTGAAGCATTGATATCACTGTTAAGAATAGTATTTCCTGTACCAGAGTTGAGAGTGATGTTTCCTCCCGTACCTGCACCTCCTGAAGTTGAAGTCAGAGGCCCAGTATTAATGTTACCCCCAGCAGTGGAAAGCGCGATCGCTCCCCCATTTCCATTAGATGAATCTGAATATCCAGCACTGGTGTTAATGGAACCTGTGCCTCCAGTAACAGCAAGGGTAATATTCCCGGCCCTAGTACCTGTAGCCTGGGAACTGGAAAACAGACCATTAGTGGTAATGTTACCGCCAGTAGTGGAAAGCGCGATCGCCCCTCCATTTCCTGAATTTGAATAGGATATTAAATTTGCAGTAGTGGAAATGGCGATCGCGCCTGTTCCCGCAGTAACAGAAAGAGTAATATTCCCTCCGGTACCTGCACCAGAAACGGAACCAGAAATGGAATCTATAACGCTAGTAGTAATGTTACCACCAGCAGTTGAGAGGGCGATCGCTCCTCCATTTCCTGAAGTGGAACTGGAATCCAGAATAGTAGTAGTGTTGATCGCGCCTGTTCCTCCAGTGACAGAGAGTGTAATATTACCTCCCGTACCTCCACCTTGGGAAGAAGAGGTCAGAGCGCCAGTAGAAATGTTACCGCCAGCAGTTGAAAGTGCGATCGCTCCTCCATTTTCTGAACCGGAAGAGGCATCCAGTGTTGCAAAAATATTGGTGTCGATCGCGCCTGTTCCTCCAGTAACAGAAAGGGTGATATTCCCTCCCGTACCTGCACCTCCTGAAGAGGAATCCAAACTATCAGTAGTAATGTTACCGCCAGCAGTTGAAAGTGCGATCGCTCCTCCATTTCCTGAAGTCGAAAAAGATTGCAGAAAAACACCAGCAGTGGTATCAATAGAACCTGTTCCCCCGGCAGTGAGGGTGATGTTACCTCCCGTACCTGCACCTTGGGAAGAAGAGTTCAGATTGCCGACAGCAATATTACCGCCAGTAGTAGAAAGTGCGATCGCTCCCCCATTTCCTAAAGTGGAACTGGCATCCACCAGTCCGGCAGTAGTGTTGATCCCACCTGTTCCTCCGGTAACAGAGAGGGTAATATTTCCTGTTCCTGGGATGCCAAAGGAATACAGAAAGCCAGTAGTAATATTACCACCAACAGTTGAGAGGGCGATCGCTCCACCATTAGTTGAACCGGAATTGGAAGTTAGACTTCCAGCAGTAGTGTCAATGTAACCTGTACCTCCAGTAACAGAGAGGGTAATATTACCTGCCGGAGCACCGAAAAGAGTGGTGATAGTGGAATCCAGATTGCCAGTAATAATGTTGCCACCAGAAGTTGAAAGGGTAATCTCTCCTCCCTCTGGTGATGCTAAACTGGACTTGAGAGTGCTGGCAGATGTGTTGATATCACCCCCACTGGTAAGGGTAATATTGCCGCCGTTAGTGGAAAGGTTGGCATTTACTGATATTGCATTACTAGCATTCAATGCGATCGCCCCATTCCCAGAATTAGTAATAGGCTGATTAACAGTAATATTGTTATTCGCTTGCAGCGTCAGCGAGTTGCTATTACTCCAGGCAACGGGAGCATTAACTGTAATGTCTCCTACAGCGGCAAAACCCGATGCAGTGGAAATGGTGACATTGCTTGCTCCCAGTTGCGTTTGCAGGGTTCCATTATTAATCGTAGAAGTGGTAGCGGCGGGAGCGAATACTCCGAGTGTGAAAGTGCCACCGGCATCAGTGGCGGCATCGATAGTGATGTCTGTTGGATCTAGCAATAGCGTCCCTGCAATCCCAAAGGTCGATCGCAAATCAACTAATCCTTGAAAATCCAGCGATTGCTTTCCAGACACTTCCACAAAGCCACCATTCCCAGAAAATAAGCCGCCTTTGGCCGTAATATTGCCATTAAAGCGAGTAGTTTCTTCCGCCCAAACTATAACTCGCCCGCCATTCCCATTACTAATAGCATCAGCATTAATCGTCGAGTCGCTGCTAACAAAAGTCCGCAAAGCATTGGGCACCGTCCCCAAACCCTGATAATCTCCCCCAATCAGTACATTACCGCCGCCGTTAATCCCCGAAGCATCGATATTGCCTGCAATAACTCCTACTTTGTCGCCTAATATGTTAACGTTGCCGCCAGTGTTGCCAGAGACGTTGACACTGCCGGATGCGATCGCAGTTCCCGCAGTTACAGGCACTGCAACATTGCCCGTCAACACAACTTCGCCATTGGGATTTACCGTCAAACCCGTCGCCTGTGCCACACCTTGTCCAGTCAGCAACTCCGGCAAAGATAACACTGGCTGCGTCCAATTGTTTGGCAGCGAACTTTGATTGGCTGTCGGCTGAATATCCAAGCTCAATAAATTTCCAGCTTGACTAATTCGCACCAAATTGTTACCCGGTACGGCGCTGATGAGAATATTGCCGCTAGGCGCAGTTACCTGACCCGTATTGATAACCATACCGCCGATCAAACTTAAACTTTGACCTGGTGTCACCGTCAAATTGCCTGCATTAACAATGCTTCCCCCTGGCAAATTTGTAAACGCAAAACTATTCGGTGTCCCGATGAAAGTTGCCCAATTGTTATTGCCGATTGCACTAAACCACTGATTGTTACCAAAACCAATGCCTGTTGCCGTAGTAGCATTAAAAGAACCAGGCACGTTGAGACTAGCATTCGGCCCGAAAATTATGCCAGCAGGATTCATCAAAAATAAATTGGAATTCCCGCCCGTAACTTGAATTAAGCCATTTATTAAAGAAGGATTACCCCCAGTAATCCTTCCCAAAATATTTTGAATATTGGGATTGGTGAGAAAGTTAGCCGTTTGAGCCTCGCTGAGGCCAAACTGAGTAAAACTGTGAAAAAGATTAGCCCCATCTCCGCTGAAAGACCCCCCGGAAATGTCGTAGCGGTTGCCGTTGGGAGTAACAACTGTGTTAGTGCCGTCGGCTGCCGGGGCTATGGGTTGCGCGTTTGCCGAACCCGCCGCTGCACTCAGCCAGCTAACAATGAATAACCATCCGAGGAAATGTAGTCTGTTGGCTGTCATTATGTTTAAAGATTGTGCTTGAAGTGCGATCGTATTTATTTCTCCTCTTTTTACTCCTAAAAATTCCTGATGTCAATAGGAGCAGCCTATTTTTAGTTGCCGAATAATTAGGAGGGGACAAGGAAATGTATATTTTTAATTACTATTATTTACGTAAAAACTGTTTTTTTTATTAGGAATCAGGCGCGGGAAATAAAACTTGGTTTATTGTTTCGACTTTCACTGCTTCCCTGACCCAATTACCTTAAAAAACCGGGTTAAAGCGTCCGGGACTTTTGGTGAAAATATGGCACAAAACGCGAGGTTTAGGGGTTTAAAAAAGTCTGAATTTTAGTCAAGACTACGTAAGTAGCACTCGCCTATTATACAGCTTGCTTAGATTGGCAAAAAATTCGCTCAAATTCCTACTCGCGGCCGCTGCCACTTCTTTTTGCATCCGGCGAGCAGCTTGCAGCGCGCTTTGAGGAGCAACTAACCGAACAGCCGAGTTTTTCTCAAAAACTTTATATTTTATGGATGAACTTTACTAAAACTTTATAAACCGCGAGCAAAAATTTTATGTATTTCTGATGAAAGCCAATATTTGCAAGTCTTACACTCAATTTGAGAGCGTTACCGAAACCAAGTAAATGTAGTAGGTTGGAAGTCTACGCAGGATGAAAATCTTGCTCTGACAGATTAAACTATGCCAGTCTGGTGTCAGTGAAAACTCTTAGAAGAAGCACTCATTTACTCCAAAACACCCTTAAGTGACATCTGTATGTATATTCACTGGTGTGGAGCCTCTTCTTTAGGTTTGACGATCGCCCTAAATATAGCAGGCTCGCGATCGTCTATTCGCGTCACGGCAACATGGCATTTAGGGCATTTTCCGCCTTACTACCTAACAATACTGGAGGAATCAGGGTTATGACTACCTTAACGCTAGTCAAAAAAACATCTTTTACAGTCGCCAGCTTGGCAACCACAATGTTGCTCAGCATCTGCACGCCCGTCCGAGCTTTCACGTTTGGCACTGCCGGCATCCAGTTCGATCAAGATACCAATATAAACTTTACATTCGACCAATCTCGCAGCCCTTACCAGTCAAACTTGTGGGTTGCCCAAGCTGAGCCAGAAAACAATGGCTACACCAACATCGCTAGACTGTTTTATGAGACTAAAGCTTCAGATAACGGCTCTGCCAACAACTGGGAAGGAACCTTCGGCAACGCAGTCACCTCCGAAAACGGCTCCATCACCCAAACCTTCAGATTTTTGAAGAATCAAACTTATGCCCTGCTGCTGTGGAGCGACACGGGTAGTGGCAACTCTCGCGAGCAATACGTCTCGTCAAGCACCTTCATGAACAGCACCCTATGGTGGACCCCCGACACCCAGTTCCGAAGAGATGAATGTGGGGTGGTCGGATGTCAGCTTGCTGTGTTTGGTAACTTTATGCTCAACCCCAACTCCAGCGACTCATTTACAAACATCAACGGCGGTAAAGGCCCAGAGCAATTTTCATCCCTCACAATGGCCCAACTGGCTAATGGCACACAAATCTCCTTCGACGATTTGCACGATGCCAAACCAGGAACCGGGCTTGACTTCAAAGACTTCACCGTGTCTGCTCAGTCAGTCCCGGAACCAGTCCCCGGACCAGTCCCCGGACCAGTCCCCGAACCAGTCCCCGAACCAGTCCCCGAACCAGTCACAGTATTCGGGACTATGCTGGGTATCGGGGCTTTGGCTGCGGCTCGCAGGAAAAAAAAGCGAGGGCAGTAACCATAAAAATGACTCTTAAACAGACCCATACAAATCTAAATAGTGCGTCTGTTCAGTGGTAATCTGAGGAATAGCATTTCTAAATGTTAAGACTTTTTCCATAACGGGAAAAATAGCATCCTAACAAAGGCACTATTCATGGTATCCACCGCAACAAAAACGAACGTAGGCTACATCACCCAAATCATTGGGCCGGTTGTAGACGTAAAATTCCCAGGCGGCAAACTGCCCCAAATCTATAACGCTCTCACGATTTCCGGCAAAAACGAAGCAGGTCAAGACGTTGCCGTTACCTGCGAAGTTCAACAACTGCTCGGAGACAGCCAAGTGCGTGCAGTTTCCATGAGTACCACCGACGGCTTGGTGCGTGGCATGGAAGTAGTAGATACCGGGGAAGCAATCCAAGTTCCCGTCGGAATCCCAACTCTCGGCCGCATTTTTAACGTCATCGGTCAACCCGTAGACAACCTCGGCCCGGTCAATACTTCCGAAAGTATGCCCATCCACCGCAACCCGCCGGCTTTCACCGAACTGGAAACCAAGCCTTCGGTGTTTGAAACCGGGATCAAGGTGATTGACCTGCTGGCCCCCTACCGTCGCGGCGGCAAAATCGGTTTGTTCGGCGGCGCAGGCGTCGGCAAAACCGTGATTATGATGGAACTCGTGAACAACATCGCCAAGGCTCACGGCGGCGTGTCCGTGTTCGGTGGTGTGGGCGAGCGCACCCGCGAAGGCAATGACCTCTACAAAGAAATGATCGAGTCGGGGGTTATTGACGAAGAAGACCGCAGCAAGTCAAAAATTGCTCTGGTTTACGGTCAAATGAACGAGCCGCCTGGTGCTCGGATGCGCGTGGGCCTGTCGGCTCTGGCGATGGCCGAATACTTCCGTGATGTCAGCAAGCAAGACGTGCTGCTGTTCATTGACAATATCTTCCGGTTTGTGCAAGCGGGTTCTGAGGTATCGGCTCTGTTGGGTCGGATGCCTTCGGCTGTGGGATATCAGCCGACTCTCGGTACAGACATGGGCGACTTGCAAGAACGGATTACTTCGACTACCGAAGGTTCGATTACTTCAGTTCAAGCTGTGTACGTACCTGCGGATGACTTGACTGACCCCGCACCGGCTACGACTTTTGCTCACTTGGACGCTACAACTGTGTTATCTCGCGGTTTGGCTGCGAAGGGGATTTATCCTGCGGTTGACCCGCTGGATTCTACGTCTACGATGTTGCAAGTTAGCGTTGTCGGCGAAGAGCACTATGGTGTTGCTCGTCAGGTGCAGTCTACTCTGCAACGCTATAAGGAATTGCAAGACATTATTGCGATTTTGGGCTTGGATGAGCTGTCGGAAGATGACCGCTTGACGGTTTCTCGCGCTCGCAAAATTGAACGGTTCTTGTCTCAACCGTTCTTTGTGGCTGAAGTGTTCACCGGTTCCCCCGGCAAGTACGTCAAGCTGGCAGACACCATTAAGGGCTTCCAGATGATTTTGGCTGGCGAACTTGACGAATTACCGGAACAAGCTTTCTATTTGGTGGGCGATATCAACGAGGCGATCGCCAAAGCTGAAAAAATGAAAGCTGACGCCAAGTAATTTTAGTCATTAGTCATTAGTCATTGGTCATTGGTCATTAGTTGTTAACAGTTAAAAGTTAACAGTTAACAACTAAGTGACTGATGATAGCCGACGGCTGACTAATGACTAATTACTAATGACTGCTGACTGCTGACTGCTGACTAATGACTAATGACTAAGGACAATTTATGACATTAACTGTGCGCGTAGTGGCCCCAGACAAAACTGTTTGGGATTCTAATGCTGAAGAAGTAATTCTGCCGAGCACCACAGGCCAACTGGGTATTTTAAGCGGTCACGCTCCAATGTTGACAGCTTTGGATACCGGAGTGATGCGCGTCCGTCCCGGCAAGGAATGGGTGTCTATTGCTCTGATGGGTGGCTTTGCAGAAATCCAAGAAAACAAAGTTACTATTCTTGTCAACGGCGCTGAAAAAGGCGAAACCATTGATAAAGAAGCTGCTCGTACTGCTTACACCGAGGCAGAAGCTCGTTTGGAAAAGGCTACTAGCGGCACTTTGCAAGAGCAAATTCAAGCTAAGCAAGCAATCAAACGCGCGAGAGCTCGTTTCCAAGCTGCTGGCGGCACGCTCTAGCTCTAAGGTTAAGGACATAGTGCTTTTGTAGTAGGGACACAACAATGTTGTGTCCCTACTGTTTTTCTCGCGTTGTGTCCCTAATGTTTCGCTAAACTCCCGCCTCGGACAATAGAGATTGCATTGTTTCCCAAGATAACCCCTGCTGAAGATAGCGGGGGTTATTTGGATTGTAGGGACTCTCCACGCGATCGACACTGACAATTTTTGCTTCCTCCGGCAAAACAGGAACATCTGGATCGAAAGCGGTCGATCGCGTCAGGGAGCTAGAAAAGCCTTTAAAAATAGCAATTTCATCGAATTCGCCGTCAATTTCGGCCTTAACGATTAAAACTTCGTGCGATCGTTTTACCGTGTATTGTTCCAAGCGACGAGCAATAGAGTCAGCCATAGCAAATCTCACTTTCCTGAAATCTGCTATAATATAGCTTAATTTTGTGGCTAATTTCAGGGATAGCCCGCTAAATTTTTATTTTTAATTCGACCTTTTTTAACCGCAGGAAGTAAGCACACATAATATAAATTTTGTAAAAAACATCTGCAATATTTCCCGTCGGCAAAACCTACTTGTTCAATATTTTACAGCATATTCCATGTAGATTTAGTACGGATAAACCGGGTTTCGATCAACAGAATCAGTACCCGATGTGATAACTGTAAAGAAACCCCGTGAGAGCGCGGTATAATTCATCAACCTGGAATATTCTGTATGATGCAGGAACAGAACAAAGCATTCAACTAAAACAGGCAAATGCTGCTGAATTTCAAAAATGTCTGGAGCTTTATTTCCAGAAAAATTTTACTGAGACGCAAAAATTATTCAATAAGATTTGCGAAAGAAAGCCTCAAGATAAGTTAGCAGCAATTTACTCTCAGCGCTCTCTAAAGAATGGAATGTCTGGAGTGCCTGAAGGATAGTGGGGGATAGAAGCTTCGGATGAAAAGTAGTGATACAGATATATTGTATGTGAACATCGGTTGGGACAGGGAAATGCCTTGTCTGGCGCGGAAAGTAGCACACGGAAATCCCGTGTCTCTACGGTTCGCTTTGACTGTTAATAATTTGCTATAAGATGAAAGATTGTAGAAACGAGATCGGCTCTTCCTTGTGTAAGTTGTGTTTAAGTACAAAATGGTTTATAATGCTTACCAGCGGTAAGAACTCGCTCCAAGTATTAACTGGGTTTTTCAACCTAAACTAATGTTATGTCCACTCCTTCTCTCAAGCACTTAGTGGCAAAACTTTCAAGAAAAGCAACGCTGCAAACCGTACTCATAGTTCCGTTTGTCTTGCAAGTATTTGCAGCGGTGGGTATTGTAGGATATTTATCATTTAGGAACTCTCAAAGAGCAGTGAATGACCTGGCGGATCAATTGATGGGGGAGGTGAGCAATCGCATCGAGCAAAATTTGAGAACTTATCTGCAAACTCCGCACCAAATCAATCAAAGCAAGCTGGATGCGGTGAAACTGGGTTTTGTGAACATGAAAGACTTGTCAGCTTGGGAAAAGTATCTGTGGCGACAAGTGCAATTATATCCTTATATCAATTTTACGTCGATCGCTAATCAAGATGGAGAATATCGCACTGGCGAAAAGATGTCTAACGGTACTTTATTGATTAACGCATCGGGCCCATCGACAAATTTTGATTTTTATTCTTACAATACTAATGATACGGGCGATCGCACTACAGTAGCCACCTCCGTTAAAAACTTCGACATCCGGCAGCACCCTTCCTACGCCTATGCGGCTCTAGAAGCCAAACCAACTTGGAGTTCAGTGTATATATCATTCCTAGAACCCACCTTGATTCTCAGCGCCCTGCAACCAGTTTACAACAGCCAGAAACAGCTAGAAGGAGTATTAATTGCTGCTTTGCGTCTCGACAGTATCGGTCAATTTTTAAACAGCCTCAAAATAGGTAAATCTGGTCAAACATTTATTATCGAAAGAAACGGCACGCTGCTGGCAACTTCCACACCCGAAAAACCTTTCCGCAGCCAAAACGGTCAAAAAGAACTGTTTAAAGTTACAGAAAGCAGCGATGCAGTAACGCAAACTACAGCTAAATACTTAGAAACTCACTTTCAAAACTTCCACCAAATTACAAAAGCGCAGCAAATAAATGTTGAGATAAACGACCAGAAAAAATTTTTAAAAGTCCTGCCGTTCCAAGACGACAAGGGTTTAGATTTGCTGATTGTCGTCGTCGTTCCCGAAGCCGACTTTATGGAACAAATTCATGCCGGCAACCGAACTACTGTTTTGCTATGCTTGGCAGCTTTGGGCATGGCAACTGTGTTAGGACTTCTCACTTCTCGCTGGATTATCAAACCTCTTATAAAATTAAAAAATGCAGCAATAGCTTTATCTGAAGGACAATTTGACCAAACTGTAAAGCTTGATCGCTCCGACGAGTTGGGCGTACTTGCCGCTGCTTTTAACAGCATGGCAGCACAACTGCAAGCATTCTTTACTGCCTTAGAAACTAAAAATAGCGAATTGCAGCGACTCGACAAACTGAAAGACGAATTTTTAGCCAATACTTCTCACGAACTCCGCACTCCCCTCAACGGCATTATTGGGATTGCAGAATCTTTAATAGACGGTGCTACCGGACAACTGCCAGAGTCAACAAATTTTAACTTAGCTTTGATTACATCTTCGGGGAAAAGATTGTCTTCTTTAATTAACGATCTTCTGGATTTTTCTCAGCTCAAACACAAAAAGCTTGAACTGCAAATTAAGTCCATCGGTCTTCGAGAAATCGTCTCTGTAATTCTCACTTTGTCTCAGCCATTAGTAGGCAAAAAAAACTTGCAGTTGATTAACTCAGTTGCTCCTGAATTGCCGCCAATAGCAGCAGACGAGAATCGGTTGCAGCAAATACTTTACAACTTAATCGGCAATGCGATTAAATTTACCGAAAGTGGCAGAGTAGAAATTTCAGCAGAATTGGTAACTGGCAAGGCACAATCACCCCTTAATTCCCAATTAGCAATTACTGTATCCGACACCGGTATTGGCATCCCCGAAGATAAATTAGAGCGAATTTTTGAATCCTTTGAACAAGCTGACGGTTCCACTGCTAGAGAATATGGCGGCACTGGTTTAGGGTTAACGGTTGCCCAACAATTAGTGGAATTGCACGGAGGTAAAATTTGGGTATCTTCAACTGTAGGCGTCGGTTCCCAATTCATATTTACTTTGCCCCTATCTGAGAGTCAACCGGATGTTAGCAGCCTGCAGCCGCTTTTAAGCGAGAATTCTCCCATTTTTATCACTCCTGAATTGGGCCGCAAATCATCTCTAATAAATTCTCCGATCTCAGACAATAGCGACTTGCTAGAAACTGAAAAAATAAAAGTTTTGGTAGTCGATGATGAACCCATTAATATTCAGGTGATCATTAACAGTCTTTCTATAGAAAACTACGAAATAAGTCAAGCGAGCAACGGCTTAGAAGCTGTAAATCTGATTGAATCAGGATTTAAGCCGGACTTAATTTTACTCGATGTAATGATGCCGCAGATGACTGGTTATGAAGTGTGTCGAGAAGTCCGCAAAAAATACTCGCCGTTAGAAATGCCAATTCTGATGCTGACGGCCAAAAATCTAACTACCGACTTGGTAGAAGCTTTTAACTTAGAAGCAAATGATTATGTAACTAAACCTTTTATCAAAAAGGAATTGTTGGCGAGGATTAATACGCAAATTCGCCTAGCAAAACTGAATGCAGCCTACGGCAGGTTTGTGCCACACGATTTTCTAAACTTGCTGGAAAAGCCGAGTATTATTGAAGTAAAACTAGGCGAAAATCAGGAAAGAGATATGACAGTGCTGTTTGCTGATATTCGCTCGTTTACGGCGCTTTCAGAACAGATGACACCACCTGAAAATTTTGCATTTATTAATACTTATTTGGGAAAGGTTAGCCCTGCAATCAGGAAAAACAACGGGTTTATTGACAAATACATTGGTGATGCAGTCATGGCACTGTTTCCTACATCTCCTGATGATGGTGTACGAGCAGCAATTGATATGCAGAAAGAAGTGAATATTTACAACCAGCAGCGAGAAAAAAATGGCTTGTTTCCGATCGCGATCGGCGTCGGTTTGCACGCGGGCAATTTGATGTTGGGTACAATTGGCGAACGAGAACGGATGGAAAGTACGGTGATTGCTGATGCGGTGAATCTCGCGTCTCGTTTGGAAGGATTGACTAAGGTTTACGGATCGGGCATTCTAGTTAGCGGTGCAATTATCGATCGCCTAGACGATCCAGAAAAATATAAGTACAGATTTGTCGATCGAGTAACGGTGAAAGGAAAGACAAATGCTGTGTCGGTGTTTGAAATTTACGATACAGAAACAGAGGAAAGCATTGTACTCAAGCAGCAAACGGCGGAGGTTTTTCAAGAAGCCCTCAATTTTTACTACGAGCAAAAATTTGTTGCCGCCCAAAAAGTATTTCAAAACATTTTACAAATCAATCCGGACGATCGGGTAGCAATGCTGTATTTCAAACGCTCTCGCAAGTATCGAATGTACGGAGCCCCAGAGGGGTGGTCTGGGGTGGAAACTTCGACGGAAAAATAGGGCGCACACTGCACGCCCTACTCTCTTTAACAGATGGTTGCACAAACTTTAAAATATATTTGTACAAACACCCAATTTATTCCATGTTTTAGGGCCGACAATGCCATCAGCAACGATTTGTTGTTTGTTTTGAAAATTGATAACGGCTTGTTGGGTTTTTGGGCCGAATCCTCCATCAGTATTTACAGAAAATCCGCTGGCGTTCAAGAGTCGCTGAAGGTAGCGAACGTCCTCATTTTGGGTGACGCCATCGTTGCGTTTGAGTAGGGGAAAATAACGGCAGGAAGGTAATTCAGTGCGAATTGCGTTTGTGGTTTGCATGGTTTGATTCTCCATTGGTTGTTTGCAAGTTGTTTAAAAGCAGAGAAGTGCGGAAAAGATGTTAATTAATAGTCCTGGATGCACTTTTGACGGGCATAAACGAGGTTTCGGCTTCGCTCAACCACTAGGTTTTTTAGCGTTTATGAGGGCGTAAAAAAAGTATTGCTGTGAAAAAACCCCGTTTCTTGCTACCCGTGGGCATAGGATTAGTTAACTTGGATTTAACATCCGGGTTCACCTGTATAACAAGCACCTAAGAGACTCCAAGTTTGAGGGCCGACAATGCCATCAACAGCAATCTTATTGTCCTTTTGAAATTTGATGACTGCTTGTTCGGTTTTTGGGCCGAAGAATCCATCAGTTGCCACGGGATGTCCGTTTTTAACTAAGGATTGTTGGAGATAGCGCACGTTTTGATTGGCAGTGGTGCTATTATTTCGTTTCAGTGTGGGCAGTGAAGAGCAAAGAGGCAATTGAGCGTAAATTGAATTTGTGGTTTGCATGGTTTGATTGGGGATTAGTGGTTTGCAAGTCGTTGGAACTTGCTATTCCCCAGTTGTAGCTGTGGGGGGAAGTGCTTTAACAGTCGCTTTTTATAGTGACGCTTATCTGGGGTAGCTCAGATGAGTGACAGGCAGCTATCAAATCCGTTTTGTATAAAATAATTGTCAAAGGCAAACAGCAGCGAATTTCCATTTTTTATCAACTTGTAACATCTTTGCCACCAGCCCCACACCATACCTGTAGGGCTTTTGGTGTCGGGATGGATAGGCAGATTGACCTAGGTTGGCTAGGCAATCAATCCTGTCACGGTGTAATCGCTCCACTGTTGTATAAGCTAAGTAAGGGTCTTTTCTATAGAGGAGGCAAAAATACTGTATTTAAAGCTAGTTAACCATTTGAGCGAAAAGGCCGATCGGGAAAATAGCTCTGGGGTTGGGACTTTAACTTAGAAGTGATATCGTAGAATCGGTAGATAGTAGATTTCCGGCTGTCAAACAACTTGAGAATTGAATCAATGACAATTTCTGTAACTATCGGGTTAAAGTGGGAAATAAAGTCGTCGGCGTTGAGATTTTCTCGAAAAAATTCCTTAGCTCGATCGCACTGATAGCGCATTTCGTCAAAGCCAACAATTTTTACCACAAACGTTGTCAGGGGCGAACTCTCCAAATCGTTATTAGAAGTGCTTTTAGCCCGCCCATTTTCTAATAAATTCAATACTTCCGCTTCTAAACTAATTTTAGGTTTATAAGGTTTCTCTATTTCGGGAAAAAAGCTTTCCAAACGCACGCAGTTAGGAGCTTGAGCCGGGATTCCTCCCATCATCATCGCCAGAGAAACCTCAATCCCCAAATCCGAAGAAAGAGCTTCTAGTAGGGCTAGGGCAGACAGTTTGCACCCCAAATAAAGCTTCGCAATTTCGATATTGTACTTAGCAGTAGCTTCCCAGCGCTGATAGGTGCGATCGTCTGGATATCCCTCAAACTGTCGGAAAATTATTTCTGGCTTAAGATAATTCAGAAAACCTTCCATCTTGAGCAAAGCAACTCGGTAGTCGCGAACCGTGTAAAAACCGCAGCAGATGAGATTGTGATTGGTTTCCGGCAGTAAATTCCAGGTATTTGCCAAAAAATGGGCTGAACTATGGTGAGCAAAACTCATCACATCCCGGTTAGAGATTCGCACAGCTTTTTTCACCGTTTCCCGCATTTCCCCGTCAGTCAAACTGAGGTTAAACAGGCTATTTATTGCTTGCAAGCGGTCATAAAGGCGCTGGCTTACCGTTACTCCTGCATCGGCGGCGCGAAACGGAATTGTTGCTTCAATGCAGCCTGTAATTTGAAGCAATTGCTCGCGTGTGAGAAATGGTTCTAGAGCTTTTGCTGCTACGACAGCGCTGAGAAATTCGTTTTGTCCAGCGAAAGGATTGAGGACTTCGCCCGGTTCAAAATTGAATACTAGCATCACCATATCGAAGGTAGCATCGGCAGACAGTTCAGATTTATCCCGAATTTGTAGTTGTTTGTTAACCTCTTTTGCAACAGGAGTGATGTAGTAGCTGACGTTAAAATTAATGCTGCGATCGACTTGCACGTAGACGGTATCGTGAAATAAAGCTGCCAAAACCTCGATCGCGTCTTCCTTTCCCCCCACATCAAAAATATGTTCGGGAGTGTGAAAAAACCGCCAGGGCCCCATCATCGGCTGAACAATCAGTTCGGCAATCCGAGCGACTTCACTTGGTTCGACTTTTGCCTCCAGGCGATCGAGCGCCCAAATTAGCCTTTCTAAGCACTGTAAGTAGGCTTGTTTGCTATCCATCACAGTCTTTACCAATAACATTGCTGTCAGTCGATTTTAGATTTTAGATTTTAGATTTTAGATTTTATCCACAGATGAATCTGGGAGTTTGTACCTGAGTCTAAAATTTTTATATCTCCACGACAGGAGTCGTTCGCAAGTACCCGTTTGTGGGCGGTTTACGTCAGCCACAATGCTGTTATTTTGATTCTTTCATAGATGCGCCCGGCTTTTGTGAGTTAGGATTTTTGAGTTTTTTGGTGAAGACTTTAGCGGCAATTTAGGAGGCAAATACTTACTTAAAATCAACTTAATTTCCGGTTGCTGATCTCCCCTGTTTTCCTAGTCTAATTAGCACAAAATATGACAAGTAAATTACATAAATTGCTAAACCTATCAGACCCAACAATCCCAAAAATTGAGGGTTTGCCGCAGGGTGAAACATTTGTTTGTAGAGCCAAGGTGGGTCTAACCAAACGCGGCAAAAAGGTTCATCAATGACTTGAATTTGAGATTTAAAAGCACAGCTTAAGAAGGGAAGTTGAGCTAGAGCGCCCAAACCGCTGTAAACAGTAATCGCCCACCGCCAAGCTGTAAAAGCCAGTTTCAGGGGCGACTGCGGTCGATCGGCAATTTCTTCGTTTAAATCCTCCCAAAACCAGAGACTAGCAGGAATTAAAGCCCTCCCAATCACCGACGATACAAAGCTCACAGGCAGCGCAGCCATCATCAGGTAAAGTGTAATGGCCAGCAAACTCGCCACCCGCCAATAAATAATCGACAAACGGACGATCGCCTCAGCTTTTGCCACAACAGCCCAAATCAGCACTACCAGCGGGATCGAAATTGTTAATAACACAGACAACCGGTAATCCATCCAGACTAGCGGTTGAAACCAAGGCCCGGTGGCTGCCAATAAAAGACTCAACATCTTTGGGAAAATATACTCACTTATTTGTCACAAATTTTACTACAAAAATGCTAAAAAATCAGCAACCAGAACACGGTCTTAATGTTTATAGTTACTGCTACCTTTTCTAAGGTACTTGGCGCGCTTTGAAGGGTACTTGATACACGATAGACGGCAATACCCTTGAGTTGAAACTGTTTATTCCTCAGATATCTCCTTCCCATCCTCGCCTCCCTTGGGGGATGCAAGAGCAAATTATTGTCCCCCTTGGGGGCGAGGGGGAAGCTGGCGGATTTGAACCGTATTGGGATAGAAGGCCAATCTCGCCATTATTTCAAGGCTCAACCCCTAAAATAAAATTCTCCCGCGCCAAAAGTTAGATTTCGGCGCGGGAGGGAAGGCATAGAGCTAAATGGCTCGTTTATTCCTCGTAGATGCGGCACTCAGCAGCGTCAGGATTGTCGTCGCAAAATTTTTCAAAGGAATTCTTAGGTTTGACTTGCTTTTGGTGGGAAGCTTCTGCTTGCAGTTCTTCAACTGCGTCCCACGCCGCCGCGCATTCCCCGGAAGTTGCGCCCTTTAGGTCACAGACGGTACGAGCGCTTTCTAGTTCTTCTTCAATTTTCTCTTGGATGTTGCCTGCGGGTGTTGTTGTCATAAAGCTTGTTGGTATGAATGTGTAGGAGAATATGGTGGTCCCCGACCTATTTCTAGGTAATGTTAGCACGCGCCTTTGTTTAGTGAGCTTGTTCGGCTAACGGCACGTCCTTAACCCAAATAAAGATGTTTAACCGTTAACGACAGAGCAAGGGAGTAGCTAAGCAGCCGCTTGGTGTCATAACTCAAAAAACGTAGACTTCTAAAGTATACGGCGGGTCAACTGTGGTTTAAGTCTTAGGCTCGAAGCGAGCGTGTCTTTAGACCTGGATCGTTGACCTTATTAAGTAAGAAAGGTTTTCTTTTTGGATGTTAGTTTGGGTGGGATTTGCTGTTTCGGTCTGGCGACCCCAGCTAATAATAGCTTGAGATGCGCTGCTGTTGCAGCAGCCCAGAGAGAAACCATCCATAACTGCGATCCCAGCAGCCGTCTCTACTTCCTGCTTTACTCTACCCCGTCGGCGGGGGAAGGGTTCACAGGCATCAATGTAGGTCGAGCTGACCTTACTTTTGATGAAAACATTACACGATGTTGGTGTGTCAAACTGTATTGAGCTTTATCTTTTAAGATTTAGCTGAATACGGCATTTAACACGAAACAGATTAGCGGGACACTCATGTTAACTTATGTTAACACAAGAACGGCAATCGAGGGGGAATCGATCGCCCAAGAATAGCCTCCCCCCAGTGGCCAGTTCCGGTTAGCCTAATGTATAGAGATAGTTTTATAGAGAAATTTGCCTTATGTACACCCAAAACCAAATGCAATGGGTCAGCGCTTTATCAACCCGTCCCTCTTTGGAATCCGCCCTTAAAGAAGTTATAGAACAAGCCGATCGCGGCCTAGAAGGTCCGGCCGATTTAGCGCTGATATTTATCTCGTCTGCCTTTGCCAGCGAGTATTCTCGGCTGATGCCTTTACTCCGAGAACTGCTGCCAGTACCCGCGATCCTAGGTTGTGGCGGGGGAGGAGTCATCGGCACGAACCGGGGCGGCCTTACCGAAGAAGTCGAGGGAGCACCCGCAGTCAGCCTGAGTCTGGCGCGCTTGCCGGGAGTGAACGTCAGAACTTTTCACGTCGGTGCAGAAGAACTGCCGGACTTAGATAGTCCCCCGGATACTTGGGTGGAGCTCCTGGGCGTGCCGGCCCAGGAAGAACCGCAGTTCATCATATTGGCTGACCCCTTTTCCGCAAAAATTAACGATTTGCTCCAAGGGCTCGATTATGCCTATCCGGGCGCGGCTAAGGTAGGGGGACTCGCCGGGGGGGACGGTGCGGGCAGAGGCGCGGCGCTGTTTTGCGACTATCAGCTTTACCGAGAAGGGACGGTTGGGGTAGCTTTGAGTGGCAATATAGTTTTGGAAACAATCGTCGCTCAAGGCTGCAGGCCGATCGGGCACCCTTATCGGGTGACGGAAGGAGAACGCAATATTTTGCTGAAACTCGAAGAACAAACCGACGATACCGGCAGCGGGGGCATCGAGCGGTCACCCTTAGAGGCTTTGCGAGAGTTAGTTCAAACTTTGAGCGAAGAAGACCGAGAATTAGCCCAGCACTCGTTATTTGTAGGCTTAGTCAGCGATGAATTCAAACTCAAATTAGAGCCGGGAGATTTTTTAATCCGCAATCTGTTGGGGGTAGATCCGAAAGTGGGAGCAATTGCGATCGGCGATCGAGTCCGTCCCGGACAGCGCATCCAATTTCACCTGCGAGACGCGCGCACCTCCGCAGAAGACCTAGAAATGCTGCTCAATCGCTATCAGCGGGCCGCCGAGTACAGTGGTACATCCAGCGCCGGCGCCTTGATGTTCTCTTGTCTGGGGCGCGGTGAAGGGCTTTACGGCGAATCGAACTTTGACTCCAGACTGTTTGGCCGATACCTCAAAAACATCCCCTTGAGCGGCTTTTTCTGCAACGGCGAAATCGGCCCCGTCGGCGGCAGCACATTTCTGCACGGCTACACATCCGTATTCGGGATTTGCCGCCAAAATTCATAATTGGTGAACTGATGACTGTTGACTGTTGACAGTTGAAAATCTAAAATCTAAAATCTAAAATCTAAAATCGCCTGATGACCAATAAATAAAAGCGGCAGTCGCCTGCCGCTTTTAGCTGTAACTAGATGTCTGGGAACCTTAGAAACTAAAGGTAGTACGGAGGAGTCCGACCCAGATATCGTCGTTGTTGTTGTTGTGTTCGGGATTCAGAATCACGTAAACCCCCGGTGTCACTGAGATAAAGTCATTGACTTGGAAGCGATAGAAACCCTCTAAGTGATAAGAGGTGTTGCGATTTCTGGCGACATCACTCTCAGTAACTTTTGGCGGTACACCGAAAACAAAACCGAGGACGTTGCCTTGTCGGGCAAAATCTCCCAGGGCCACAGTGATAGCACCATTCTGGATGGTAGCGTCATTGTTGCCACCCCGCAGTTGTTCAGCCTTCGTATAACCGTACCAACCGCCAATCTGAAAGCGACTGCTGGGTTTGAAATTAACTTGCACCCCATAGTTATCTGATGCGGTGGGTGATTGATCGAAGGGCCGGTTAGCCAAAGAACTGCCGACGCCGCCCATGAGGCTAACATCGCCTGCCCGATTGTATTTCCGGGTGTAAGTCAAGCCCAAGTCGAACGGTCTGCTAAAAAAGCCGATCTGACCCAGAGCGCTGAAAGAACCATCGAAAACACCCCTGCCGTCTGCTGGGTTGGGAGCATCGCCGTCGCCCGCCAGATAGCCTGCGGTAGCTCGGAGGCTGCCCAAGTTGAAACTCACACTTGCGCCTGCTCCCTGCGGGCCGCGGAATACTGCCGGGTTGCGTACTCCAAATCTAGAAAGTGAACCATTACTCGTAGAGTTACCAAAGGTAGAAGCCTGGTCTGCAATTTCATCTAGGTCAAGTCCTTTAGGACCGACAAAGACTGTAGCGCGACCGACTGGGAACCGATAGTACAGTTCGTCTAGTGTGAATTGGCTGCCATCATCGCCGTCAAAGGCCAAGCGAGCCATGTTGGTACCGGTAGCCGTGGCTCTATCGTAGCGGGCGGTGTTGACTGCTTGCAAGCGGGTTCTGAGCAAGTCTCGACCGGTGAAGCTGGTGTTAAAGTTCAACCGCACCCGGTAGCCGAAGTTGGTGACAGTTTCGTCGTCCTCAAGGTTAGTACCATCTCCGACGAAGGTGTCGCTGACGGCAAAAATGGCTTCTCCAGCCAATTTGGTGGTGGTGGAGAACTGGTTGGCTTCGAGTTCTGCGGTGCGAGCTTCTAAGCCGTCTACTCGTCCGCGCAGGGTAGCGAGTTCGGCTGCAAATTCTTCTTGCAGGCGTTGCAAGATGGCTAAGTCGTCTCGGGTCACCAAGTTACCTGTTGACCCAATTAGTTGGGTTATGCTGTCTAAGCAAGCGTTGACGCCGGCTGCAAATTCGTAGCGAGTCAGGGCGCGGTTGCCGCGGTAGGTGCCGTCGGGATAACCTACGATACAACTGTAGCGTTCGACTAGGGATTGCAGGGCTTGGAATGCCCAATCTGTCGGGCGCACGTCGGAGAGCTGAGTGACTGATGTCACCTGGGACATGGTTCCCGACGGTTGAGCCGGCAGCGCTTGGGGAGCAACAGGGACGATGGGGCCCCCCATTCCGGCGGCTGGTGTCTGAGCAATTTCTACCTTAGTAGCTGGGGTGCTGGCGACTGCTGGCACTTCAATTTTCCCAGGGGTTTCTGTCTGGCTGATTTGCTCTGCCAAGTCTGATGCTTGGGGCGAGGATTCGGCTGCGCCAGCCGCTGCTAGGGGTTCAGTCGCTGCTGCGCTGGCCGGAGCGATTGGGGCTGCTAATCCGATGTCGCTCCCTGGTGTTTGCAGTGCTGCTGCGCTGGTTTCTGGTTCGATTGAGGCGATTTTTTCAGCGTCTGCTTCGTTAACGACCGGGGTTTTGGCCGCTTCGACGCTGCTGTTTAAAGCCAGGTTTTCTGGGGCAGCAGGGGCTGCTGCAACTGGTTCTGCAACTATTTCTGCAACTATTTCTGCAATTTTTGACTCAGATGACTGAGCTGTAGCTAGTTGGTTGGCTTCAGGGGTTGCGGTCGCTTCTGCGGCGATCGCAGTGGCACTCATGACTGATGATAGCCCCAGAATTGCCGGGGATACTAGCAGTAAATTCCAAAAAGTTCTGTTCATTTTCCTCACACCTTCACACTCTATTCAACTCGACGAGCAGCAATTCCCAACTGCTATTTTTTGTGGTTGCTTGCCTGTTGACAATAATTGCCAAAATAGAACCTATCCATAACTGTTGATTCACAGTAGGCGTGTCTACTTCTGCTTGAACGTAGGGGGCCCACCCCTTATACCGCCCCGGCATCAATTCAGGTCAAGCCCACATTACATTACAGTTGATTATACCATCACGTGCTAATTTCATCTCTCGATCGCCAGACTTGCTTGAGTTGCTTTGCGGGCGATCGACAACTGGTTCTACGGGTTCGACCACAATCTGCCTCTAACTGACAACTGCCCAGAGTCCTGCGTTACGCCAGACTTAACAGACAGTTATAGGTAGGATTGTGGCTGCTTGTCGCATCCCTTATACAGCTTTATATCCTATGATGTCAAGGTTTTTAACCTAACTTTAAACCTCGCGACCCGGCAGGGGCTATTTTCCCGCCATGAGTGGGGAACTGAGAGCTAAAGGCTGGTAGATTTACCCGATCCAAACCAAAGTTCAGGCTTGACTAATTTTGGTTTTTTGATGCCCGCTGCCGTCGGGACTTGCCAGGGCGATCGCCATTTTTGAGACGGGTCGTCGGCGGATTCAATTTCCCGCTACTTTAACACAATTTTTTTGCGGTCTGGCAGCAGCAGCCGACTGAATCTCTGTTAGCTGAAATTATAGTTTTGTGGCCTTGCTGTCTTGCGTTTGACAACCAGTTATTTTTTTGGCACAGCCTCGGGATCTCAAAGCACATTTTCTCTGTGATTTATGCGACTGCCAAAGTATCCATTGATTCTCCGGCCCTACTGGACGCATCAACCGGGTTTTAGGAACGCAAATACTTGCTTTTAGGCGATCAAAGTTAAAAAACCGAGTTTATGAGAGTAAGGAGTGCATCCAAGACGGTTTTAATGTGCTAAGAATACAAGTAAATGCTGCAAATTATGGGAGGGCGATCGAACAACCTGTAGATTGGGCAATGCACTTGCTCTTTATATGCTATGTTACATTGAGGCGTACCATATATCTTTTTTTACACCATGTATGACGGTAATGAAAAGTAAAGTACGGTTTTTAGTAGTAGTATTATTGCTATTAGGAGTGTTCTTTCGCTTCGTCAACATCGACAAAAAATATTATTGGTACGATGAAGCATTTACTTCCCTGCGGATTTCTGGATACACGCAAACAGAAGTGCTTCATGAAATAAGCAGCGGTCAGTTAGTAGGGGCAAAAGATTTGATAAAATATCAGCGCCCCAATGCGACAAAAAATTTTGGCGATACTGTTAAAAGTTTGGCAATAGAAGAACCTCAACTGCCTCCACTATATTTTCTGGTAGTCAAGTGTTGGGCACAACTATTAGGTGATTCTCCCGCAGCGACGAGAAGTTTCTCAGTTTGGATGAGTTTGTTAGCGTTTCCTGGCCTGTACTGGCTGTGCCGAGAATTGTTTGCACCGCCGGAAGTGGCGTGGATAGCTGTGGGATTGCTAGCAGTCTCTCCCTTGCACGTGCTTTACGCTCAAGAAGCACGTCCCTACAGTTTGTGGTCGGCGCTGATTTTGCTTTCTTGTGCGTCTCTGCTGCGAGCACTGCGGCTGCAAAACAAGCTGAGTTGGAGCATTTACGCGCTAGCCAATATTATGGGAGTTTACACTCATTTATTTGGTCTGTTAGTTGCGTTAGGACACGGAATTTATATCGTAGGAACTTACGGTTTTAGGTCGAACAAAAAGCTAGTGAGTTACTTGATCGCAATGGCTGTGTCGTTGCTAGCATTGCTGCCTTGGATGGTAATTTTACTGGCAAATAAAAGTGCAGCATCCGGGGCAACAAGTTGGGCTCATCTAAAAATTCAGAGGCTATCAGTAGTTAAGAATTGGGCCGGAAATATCGGTCGCATTTTTTTTGATGTCGGGCTAACTTCTAATGCGATATCCGTAGATCTTATTGGTTTAGTGGCAGCGACTTTAATTTTATTGACAATCGTAGGGTATGCAGTTTATTTTCTGTGTTCAGAGACGAAGAAACAGGTTTGGCTGTTTGTGGTGACGGTGATGGCGGTGACAGCACTGGCACTCGTGCTGCCGGATGTTATATTGGGAGGAATCCGATCGACTAAAGCTCGCTACCTCTTTCCGACTTATTTGGGGATGCAAATCGCTGTGGCTTACCTGTTAGCGACTAAAATTACCGCGCTGGGCGTGCCAAGCTGGAAACGGCAAATGTGGAAAGTTTTGACAGTTGTACTGTTAACGGGCGGGGTGCTGTCGAATGCCGTTAGTTCTCAAGCCGAGACTTGGTGGACTAAGGAATGGGGCCGGGAAAATCCCGAAATTGCTCGCAGGATCGATCGTGCCCCAAAGCCCCTGGTTGTCAGTGATATTTCGGAAGTCAGTCTCGGAAATATACTGTCAATGAGTCATTTGTTAGAACCGAAAGTGCGGCTGCAATTGGTGTTGCTTGACCCGAAAGCGCGCCGTCGAGCTCAGTTGTTTGACAGACCAACTATACCCAATATTCCTAGCGGTTTTAGTGATGTTTTTGTCTACGGGCGATCGCAGAAGTTTAGTGCTAAGCTGGCTAAAATGCAAAACTTGAAAATCGAGCTGCTTTCAGAACAAAAAAACGAAACGCTGTGGCTAGGCAAGTTAGTAAAATAGTGAGGGTTTATGGAAGATTTTGGTGTTATTATTGCTTGCTGCGACCAAGATTATTTGTTAGCAAAGGGTTGCTGTGCTAGCATCCGATATTTCCTGGGAGATGTTCCCATCTGCCTGTTGATTGACGGTACGTTTTCCGTGAGTCCCCTAGAAAAAGTTTACGGAGTGCGCGTCATTAATCACGATACCGTCTCTGAGCCACTTCTGAGAAAAAGAAGCTTTGGTTGGGGAAAAAGTCATATGATTCCCTTTTGGGAAAGTCCTTGGCAAAATTTTCTCCTGATGGATGCAGATACAATTGTGTGGGGAGATGTCCTCAAATTGGCTAATTTTGAAGACTTCGACTTTATTATTGACCAGCCTTGTTACGATTACTCGGATGCGGATATCACGGAATTTTTCTTTGACATTCCGGGAGTCGAAAAGTATTTTCCAGATTTTCGTTGGCAAGACTATCGCTCTCGCTATGTCTGTCCAGGCACATTCTTTGGGAAACGAGGTGTTTTCAGCTTAGAGGAGTATAGAAAGATTCTGGATTTTAATGATGAACATCCAGACATATTTAAGTATGGAGACATGGGCTTTTTTAACCTGATGGTCTTCCGCGCCGCTCAAGAAGGCAAACTGCGGGTGCAGAATGTGGATATGCAGTTGTTGGTGCCGGATTTTGACCAGGATTTGCTGAGAAAGCAGTTTCCGGTGGATGCAAGCGGGCCTGCGGGCGATCGCACTCAGGCGACTGTGATCCACTGGTGCGGGCCGAAGCCAAGTTTATCTAGTGGGAAAGTTTACTCGGAACCGATGAATTTTTGCCGCCGCAAGTGCCAGGAGGACGTTTGGAACCGCACGGGTTTGGCTGCTGAGATGTCGCTGCAAGTTGAAGATTTGCAGCGATCGATCTACGTGTATAAGAATAAGTTGAAGAAGAAGTTTCGCCAGTTGGCGGGAAGTAAGGAATGAAAAATTAATAACGTGACTAATAGAGCAATAGTTTACCTTGTATCAAGGCTTCTGAGGTTTAATTGTGCAAGTTAGTGATTTTTCATTCCTAAGTAGATTTTTTTAACCGCAGATGTCAGCGGATGAACGGGGATGCACGCGGATTTCGGCTTACCCTTCGAGGGGTAAAGTTGGGCCGGATGGGGGTAAAACTTGGCGGTGAACGCTTATTTTGTGGCTTTCCCGCTGAGTTTGCATTTCGACGGCGATCGCCTCAAATTCGACTTCCATGCAGCCGTAGGGAATCTCTAACTCGATACTTGCTCGCACGTTCCCCAACCCGTTAGCTTTAAATTCGGTAATCCAGCGGGGCCCGTCGAGAATCAGGTAGGTTTGTCGATCGTACACCCAAACTTTTACATAAATCCGGGGCATTAATTCCGGCAGTTGCACTTGCACTTTTACAGCCTGGCCCGCGATGATTTCGGCGCGCGGCAATTCCAAAACCGGCATCGGTACTAACTCATCTTCTGGCAAAACGTAGGGAGTTGGGGGATTTACTTCTGCTACGACAGTTGCGGTTTTTTGAGGAACTTGTTTTGGTTGCGGGGGCTCGTCAAAAACCACAAATTCTCTGGCTTCCGGGCTAGTGGATTGGGGATCGGAAATTGTTTCGCTGGTTTCGGGTTGCTGCTGGGTTGGGCTACTTTCTTCCACAACGGCAAATTCGTCGCTGCTATTTGCGGCGGCTGTTGGAGTTGGTGACAGGGTGGTTGCTTTCAGCCAGTCGGAGGATTCGCCGTTGCTAGCTAGGGAACTCAGTCGCGACCAAAATCGACTTTCGACGTTTAAGGTTTGAAATGCCTGTTTTGTGGGTGCTGGCGGGGTTTCTGGGGCTGTTGTTTCTGGTTGGGGGATGTTTTCGGTTTTTTTGTCTATCGCTCCGATTTCGGCTGTTTGAGTGGGATTTGGGATGTCTGAGGGTTTGGTTTGTGGGTCGATCGACTCTTCGGTAGTTCGAGGCGAATTGGAGATTTCCGAAAGCAATTGCGATCGGCTGCTGTCGGGCAGTTTGTTACCGAATGCGGGCAATTCTAGACCGCCTGCACTTGGGGTGTGACGTGAAGCCAGTAGAGGCGGTAGGGCTTCCTTGCTTGGGGCTTCGGCGGGGGAGGGAGGGTCTAAGGATTTTTCTACTAGCTTGAGGAAGGATAGATTTTTGGCGCTTCCCGGCTGTTTTGAGGCTGTTGGGGAGAGTTCCGCTTGATGCTTTTCTTCGATGAAATTGTCTTTAATTTCCTGTAGAAGATGCTCTAAACGGGCTGTAATTGTGAATAGTTTGGTGGCTAGGGTGACGCCGCCGCTGCTGAGAATTGCTTCTCCTAATATTAGGCGGCTTTTGCACTCGGCTGGGATGTAGGTGACGCAGGCAAAGATGCAGGGGGGAACTTGTTCTGGCATCGGCTGCTGGATTTGGGCCAGAATTTTTGAGGTTTGGGGGTCGCGCAGGTAAATTTGCAGTTGTGCTGAACCGATGAGTTGTTTGAGTTCTAGTGCTTCGGATTCGGGGATGAGAGTTGCTGTTTTTCGGGTTTTTTGGGGGGGTTGCGGAATGTCGATTTTGCCGGAAATGATTAAGGGGCGACCGAGTTGGGTGACGAAGGTTTCTCGATCGAGGACGAGTTCGAGTTTGACGCCCGGTTTGGGTTCGGGGGTTTGGGGAATGGGGAATTGGTAGATTTTGGTCTGCTGCGGTGCTGAATCGGCTGCTGGGATTTGTGGGGCTGCGCGATCGATCGGTGCTGCAATTTGTGGGGCGGGGCGATCGACCGGTGCTGCGATTTGTGGTGCTGCGGGGGAAGTTGCCGGTTCGGTTTGGTCGATCGGCGGTAGGGGTTCGGAGGTTTCCGATTCTGCGGGCAATACTTCCAACTGAACGCCGTACTGCCAAGGTTTTAATGGTGTTGATTTGGGATCTGGCAAGCAGGAGAGTTCCCACAGTCCGGGTTTGAGCCTGGTGTAGGGAATGATCACGACTAACCCTTCGGGGTTGGTGCGGGCCGATCGGCTTTGGACTTTCCGCTGCGCCCCTGGGTCGAAGGAGGTATGGGTAACGCGAATTTCGATGTCGGTGTTGGGGTGCTGAATGCGAGCAACGACACGGTATTTACCTTCTAGAATTTCCACGTCGGAGGTTTCTAGGGGCAACCAGGCGCGATCGCCTTCTTTCTGTAGCAAAAATTCTAATTTTTTCATCTTTCTTTCCCCTTGAAGACCCCCGCTATGTTGCTGAAAGGTTTGCGGTAGGTGGTTTTTTGGCAGCTACAGGCATTTAATTACTATATGTTGTACAGTTTATCACCTCGATCGGTCAAGAGTTACGTTCAGAATGATAGATAGGCATCGAGAAGTCGGCATTTGGCTCGATCGCTAAAATTGTCCTTCTATATCCCGCGATTGATGCAGGACTCTCACAATCTCGACTCTCTCTGGGAGAATTATGTAGAAAATAATATAAGGTTTGACGGGAAAACTTCTCAATCCTGTGAGGAGTTCATTTCGCCCTCGCCCCATATTCGGAAATTGGGCAAGCATGGAAAAGCGATCTAGCAATCGCACCATTTGGAGATCGGCGCCAAGTTCGTCCTGCTGTGCCAGATAAATTTATATATCTTCTAAATCTTTTTCCGCTTGCTGGGAAAGGCGATAGCGATTCACGGGCACTTACTCCTGTTGTAGGCGTTGTTGTCCGCGTTGTTTGATAGTGAGGAGAAGATTCGGCAGAGAATTGTCATCGTACTCTGTATATTGTCCTGTCTGAAGCTGTTCTACACCGATCGCTATTTCCTGCTTAAGAGTTTCTCGATCGGCCTTTGTAGTGTCTGAAGTTTGATTTGGAGTTAGAAGTTTATGGATGAGGATGTGGCGCTCTTCCTCGGTGAGGGCGAGGATAATTTGGGTGAGGGTATCGATGAGTTGAGTGTTGATCGTGGCGGCTTCGGTCATATGCGATCGGAGAATGGTTGCATTAGAGGAGGGATAACGTTATTTTAACTTAGCCATTTTCAATCAGAATTCACCAAGGACTGCCGATCATGCTAAAAGCTGCCCAATAATACGGATGGGATAAATCTTTGCTGTCGAGTTTGGGGATGGACGGGGGCAAGGGAATGTCGCCTCGGGCACTTCGCAGTTGACCGCCTTCGATCGTCACTTTGCCTTCGATCGCGGCAATTTGTGCTTGCCTGAGAGCTTCAGCTTTAATGATTGGAGGGTCGTTTGGCCTGCGGATTTTTAACTGCTGGTAAAACTCTGTCATCAGGGCGAGAGTCCCCGCATCGCTGACGTACCACAGGCTGGCGAGGGCTGATTTGGCTCCTGATTGCAGCGCTAAACCTGCAAATCCGAGTTCTGCTTCTTTGTCTCCCAAGGCGGTTCTACAGGCGCTTAATACTAATAGTTCAAGGGGCGGATTGTTCCATTTTAAATCTCTCATTTGATCGAGGTCCAGTTGGGTGTCCCAAAATTGAATGTAGGAGTTATTTGGGGTTCCGGGTCGGAATTCTGCGTGGGTGGCAAGGTGGATGATGCCGTATTTTTGTTGCAGTCGCTGGGATTGCAAGTTTACTAGGGTGAAGTCTTGGTTGAGAAAGGATTGACCGGGCCACTGTTGGGCGATCGCGCCTAGTTCTAATGGAACTGCTGGCAGCGGTTCTTTTTTCGCCGTTTCTGGGAAATCTGATGCTCCCATTCCTAGGACTTGCACGTTTCTGAGGTCGGTGTAATTGCTGTCTGTGAGTTTGAACGCGGGGATGCGGGCGAGGCTGTATTTTTGGATCAAAAATTGCTTTCCGTCGTGCATTGCTGCTAGCGGTACGGTTCGCAAACCTTGGCCGACGCAGAACAGCAAGGTTTCAATTTTTGTTGTTTGCAAATCTGTTTCTAAGGGTGCAATTATCCATTTGTAAAGTTGTTGGGCTGGTTCTAGATAGCTAGTGGTGTTGAGTTTTACGGGGTTGGTGATTTCGCTGCTGAATTCTTTGACGACTGACAGCAGTGTCTGTTGTTTGGCTGACGGGACGCTGCGAAGAATGGGGGGGCGATCGGGCAATATTAAGATTAATTCTAGTTGGTCTGTGCGCGGGATAGCGTAAATTAAAGCTGGTTTTTTCTTTGTTTGAACTGCTAGGCGGGAGAGAGTTTTTGATATTGCTTCGGCGGTTTTAGCACGGGCTGCAAAGTCTTGTTCAAAGTATTTTTGATAGTCTTCTGCCCAGTTTTCTTCGATTCTGGTTACGGCTTCGGTGAGGTTTCCCCGATCGAGCAAATTTCTCATTTCTTGCCCGTTAAGCCCGCCCTGGCCTGTGTTTTGGGCAATTGTAGCGAGGTTCGCGGTACTCCAGCAGAAAAATATTGCTGTCAAACAGTAAAAAATAGCTATTTTAATTTTTTTCTGAGTAGTGTGTTTTTGGCGTTGCTGCTGGGATTGGTAGTGCATGATTTTGGGGCGGTTAAGGGCGCCGTTGGCGGCAGCAGTTGGCAAAAGTTTGGATGTAGGTGGGAATTTTGACTGTGCTGGCGATCGCGGCACGATTATAGCATTCAAAGCCAACCGCGAATCTCTGCCCTAGGGTGTGGACACCAGCACCAACAAAGTCCCCGCACCAAGAAATTCGCGATTTATGTAAAATTTTGTAAATTATGCAGAAGTTTTGCATAAACAGGACTTACTTAAAAACCGGATTTCTTCACGTAAGTCCTATTTTCTACATAACAGCCAGGTGCATTTAACCGAGATGTTGCACCATTCTCAATAATCTTTTTATGAACAGGCTGTCCGGCCTGTTCCACAAAAAATTTATCTCTTGTGGAACGGGCATCTTGGCCGTTCTTAAAAATGATGCAAAATCTGAGTTTAACCGGCATTACCTCTAGGGCCGTCTTTGACTTTTTGCGGCACCTCTGCACTTCACAAGTTGAATCGGGCTTGGTCTTGGTATTAAGTGAAAAATCCCCTGAATCGAGCGCCGATCTATTTAGTTACCTCAGTAGATATATTCTCTGTATTTACTTACTTTAAAAGAGTTAAGTCTTTTCGGGCAAACTTACTTAAAGTTCGACTGGTTAATTGTTTTGCCTTGGATATCGGCCCCGTTATTTCGTACACTTCGCCGAAACTGCTTTTGGCCTAAGATTTAGCCTGAAAATCTCCTAGTTTTTTAACATCATGGGCGGCGGATGCTAATAGTTGAGCAACATCAATAAAAACACTTAATTATTTAGAGGATTTTACGCTATGCGGTCGATCGCTTTTTCCTTGTTGATTCTTGCTTCTCTCCTAGATAACTGAAGCCTTTTTGCTTCCACTATACATTGTGTGCGATCGCACCGCGCCAAGTGCGATCGCGATCCAATTGGGGGATGTGTCTTAGTATTTCTTCACATATCCTGATTTCGGTCTATGATATATGCCTTATGGCGTATTTGTGTTTAAAGCCCGTTACCGCGTACCGCTGATGAGTCAATCAACCAATTCACCGCTATCCCAACCATTTTCTCGAAGAACCGCCCTCAAATTCCTCGGAGTCGGTGCCGCCGGCGGGCTGCTGGGCTATTCTCGATTTTCCAAGCCAGAGCCCACCGTTTTTGTGCAAGATTCTCTTGACTTGCCGCGAATGCTGAATCAGCGCAAAACCGTTGCAGTTGTAGGGGCAGGCTTGGCCGGGCTCGCCTGTGCTTACGAGCTCTCCCAGCGGGGTTTCGCCGTAACATTGCTCGACAAATCGCCCCAACTCGGCGGCAAAATTGCTAGTTGGCAGATACAAGTCGGGAACGAAACTTTTATGATGGAACACGGTTTCCACGGTTTTTTTCCGCAATACTACAACCTCAAAAGTGTGGTAGAAGAACTAGAAATTACCGATAATTTTGTATCTTTAGAATCCTACGCCGTTGTGTTTCGAGACGGCAAATACAAACCCGAAGTTTTCCGTCCCAACCATTCAGCTTTTCCCTGGAATATAGTTGATTTGGGGATATCTTCTCCCAACCGGCTCAAGTGGGGAATCAATCTGACAAAACCTGCTCACTGGGAAGTCTTTCGAGAAATAGGCGGTTTTCAAACTCAAAAAACTTTCGCTCGCCTCGACAATATATCCGTTGCCGACTGGGTAAAAGGTGAATTCCCGCGCGGACTTTATGACTTATATTTTCTGCCTTTTGCCAAATCCAGCCTCAACGATCCCGACGAATTGAGCGCGGGAGAATTAATGCAATTTTTCCACTTTTACTTTTTCGGGAATCCAGAGGGTTTAGCCTTCAACGGCACGCGGCAAGATATGGGCACGAGTTTGGTGCAGCCTATTGCCAAAGCCATTGAAAGCAAAGGTGGCAAAGTATTGACAGATGTCGCAGTCAGTGAGATTCGCTGGGAAAACGGCAAGATTGATTCTCTGAGTTACCAGTCTGGAGACGTGCAAAGTAAAATACCTTTTTGGGTGAAGCGAAACGCGCTATTAACTGACAGCAACTCTACCAAATATTTCGGCGCTGGGGACAGCGTATTTGCCGCCGCACCGTCGGGGAAAGAGGCAATTTCTCTGAGCTGCACTCACCAAGGCTGCACAGTTCAGAAACAAAACGACGGTCAATTTCACTGTCCTTGTCACGGGGCCGTTTTTGATGCCGAAGGACGAGTTGTCAGTGGGCCTGCTCAGCGGGATTTGCCTCGATTTAAGGTAGTCGATGAAAAAGCAGATGAAATACAGTTAGTAGCAGTAGTTAAGCAATCGCAGCCGCAAAATTTGGCGGAAACATTGAAGGCTGATTACTATGTTTTTGCGGCCGATGTTCCGGGGATGCAGCATTTGTTTAGTTTGGCCAGCGGTGAGGTAAATCCGCAGGTGCAGAGCCGGATAGAGAGCTTAAAAATAGCAGATCCGTTTGCGGTGGGCCGTTTTTGGTTCGATCGCGAATTTCCGTGGGAACACAGCAATTTCAGTTCGCTTTCCGGCTACAAACTGACTGACAGCATTACGCTTTACCACCGAATTCAGGATCAGTTCATCGAGTGGAATCAGAAAACTGGTGGTAGTGTAGTGGAATTACACGCTTATTGTTACAAGGAGAAGGAATTTCCGAATCAGGAAGTTTTGCTGGCGACTTTTGAGCAAGAATTGTACGAAATTGTACCGGAATTAAAAGAGGCAAATATGCTGCACCGGGAATTGGTAAATCAAAAGAATTTCTCTGGATATCCGCCCGGTAGTTATGCGGAACGCCCGGAGACTTGCTGCGCTGTACCTAATCTTTTGTTTGCGGGAGATTGGGTGAAAATGCCGTTTCCTTGCGGTTTAATGGAAAGAGCAGTGAGTAGCGGTTTGTTGGCCGCTAATGCTATTTTATATCAAGAGGGTTTGCAGAGGCGATCGCTCTTGACGGTGAATCCCGAAGGCGTGTTAAAAATCTAAGCTTGGCAGTGGGGGCGGGTTTTGTCAATCGTCAATTATCGGCTGGTATTCTCGGTGAAATCCGCCCCCTGTCATACGATTTTAGATTTTAGATTTTAGATTTGAAAAAATGGGAATGACTGATTATCTAAGGGTTTAGAGGTTTCCTAAAGTTGCATTCTTTTTCTAAGATGAGTTACGGTTTGTGGGTGTGGTTTAGCTGAGGGGAAAAGGCAGAGCTTGCGAACAAAAAAAATATCTGCGTTGAGCGGGGTGGATATGCGGTTAAAATATTATTGAATGAGTATAAAGCAATAATAGATGCTGAATAGTAACTGCAAAATTGGTAAAAAATCTGTAATGTTTGATGCTTTTGCAACAGAATACGATTTCGCCGCCACCTTGCAAAACCAGAACGATTTCTTTACTAACAACCTATCGACCAGCAAAGGTGCAGCATTAGATATTGGCTGCGGTTCTGGAATTCTTGCTTTTGAATTAGCCCAGTATTACGATAATGTTGTCGCCGTCGATTTGTCAGCAAAGATGCTGGCAATCGCCAGTCAAAAACGTTCCGCTCCCAATATCGAATACATCCAAATGGATGCCAGTCAATTAGCGCTAGATCGCCAATTTGATTTAATAGTTAGTTCTGCAACTTTTCACCACCTGCCCAACCTCCCAGTCGCCCTCGATGCAATTAAAAAAATGTTAAATCCGCACGGAAAAATCGTCTTTTTAGATAAAATTTCGGAAGTGGAAACACCTGGTACAATAGGCTACATATTAGGTGCTGCCAGAGATTTTAGACCCGACTGTTCCAACTACGGATTTCGCAATGCTTTAAGATTATTAAAATTTCGATTGTCGCCTGGATGGTTGAAGCATTTAGCTAGCGATAGATATTTGTCAGAACGGAGATTTAGAAAAATTTACGGTCGTTGCTTTCCGGGCTGTTATTTTGTAAAATTGGGTTGTTTTATGGGCGTAATCTGGGAACATCTGTAATGCAAAACAACGTGATAAAATCGGGTTCTGTAAGGGGACAAAAAACTCATATCCGCGAGTTGGGCATTAATCTCGATCGCTGGTATGCGATCGCCCGCAGCAGCGAGGTGCAAACTGGGCCGCTAGCTGCGAAAATTTGGAATCGGGCGATCGTACTTTTCCGCGACAGTTCTGGCAAAATCAACGCTTTAGAAGATAGATGTCCGCACCGACAAGTTAAACTCAGCCATGGCAAAATTAAAGGCAATTTAATCGAGTGTGCTTACCACGGATGGCGGTTAAATGCAAGGGGAGAATGTGCCGAAGTCGATTATTTAGCAGAAAATCAAAAGCTACCTAACTGCAAAATTCGCTCCTATCCAGTGCAGGAAAAAAACGGTTTTATCTGGCTGTTTCCCGGCGAAGAAATGCAAGCCGAAAAAATAGATTTACTGGATTTGCCCGAGTGGGAACATCTCAATTATATTGCCACAGTTTCAGCCATCGACTGTCAGGCACACTATTCATTTTTAATTGAAAACTTGATGGATATGTACCACGGACACTTGCACGATGATTGGCAAGCTTGGGCAAATCCAGTGTTAGATACTTTAGAAGAAAACGAGCATCAAGTAACTGCTCGCTATCAGGCACAAAGTTATTACAAAATAGATAAAATTTGGTCTATTTCTCAGTTATTTTTTAAATCTCTGCGCCGACTGCACCCGGAACCGCTGGAGGTGAGTTATGTTTACCCGCACTGGGTTTCAACTTTGGGGAGCGATTTTAAGATTTACTGCTTGGTTTGTCCGGTGAGCGAGACAGAAACTCGCGCTTATTTAATTCATTTTACCTCATTAAATGGGTTTTGGCGGCTGCACAAATTGCCGATTTGGTTTCGCAGGTTTATCAAAAATCGTTGTTTCGGTGCTGCTCAAAAGTTATTAGATGGTTTGGTGCGGCAGGATGTGTTAATGATTGAAGAAGAACAGCAGGCTTTTTTGCAGAATTCAGAAATAAAGAGTTACGAATTAAATCGAGCTTTAGCCAGCGTGCAAAAGTTGATAAGAAGTCAGGCAGAAAATGGATAATTCAGTCACAGATTGAAACCTGCGGCGGGACGAATGAACCAGCCTGCATAGGCTAGGGCGTGTTTTCTTGCCTCGTTGTATCCTAGAAAATAGGCGAGCAAGCTGTTAACGCTCATTAACCCTTGGAGACTTCAGCAACGAACAGTGCGATTCGTTAAAACCGCTACTTCCACCACTGAAACCCCGAACAGGTAAACCCGATCGCGACCACCGACAAGTGGTGAACAGCATTCTCAGGATACTCAGAACTGTTGCCCCGTGGCGATACCTGCGGTGAACGTTATGGTTCGTGGGAAAGCATCGCCACACGGTTTTATCGATCGCAAAAAGCTGATATTGGGCAGCAAGTCTTTTATGAAGTCAGTGAATTTGTTCAGGTGAACTCGTGAAAAACAGATGAAGTTTTATACATTTACAGCTTGGAGTGCGATCAGGTATATTTTTTATACTGAGGCAATAAATAATATTTTTGGCAGATCACAAGATGGAATTAATCAATTGATAGGCGACTTGTTTTGAGGGTATCGCCCTGGCTGCCCCAAGCTCACCTCGGCTTGTGAAAGAAAGCACCGATCGAGCTTAAGACCGAATTCAAGAGGCAATCAAAGTCACGGTCGGGGGACTCAATGAGTCAGTCCAAAGCATTCCTGAAGACAGGAGCGCTAATTTAGGCGCCTCATTACGTGACTCCATGAACCACGTACACATAGAGATTGAACTATGTCATTAATGCCAGATAGCGATCGCACTCCACCATCTACCGCACCTTCGTCTAGTAATTTCCCACAAGCAGTAGGTACAACCGCCACACCCGCTTTTGAAATCAACGCCTCTCGGCAGTTCACTTCCTGGTTAGGTTCACAAAATCTCAGTTTAGTTTTCACCACCTATCAGGCGGGGAAGGTCTTTTTAATTGGATTACGACAAAACGGGCAACTGTCGGTATTTGAACGGACATTTGAACGGTGTATGGGATTGTATGCCCACAACAGCAGCCTGTATATGAGTTCGCTGTATCAACTGTGGCGGCTTGAAAATGCCCTAGAACCCAGACAAATAGCGGATGGCTACGATGCCGTTTATGTACCGCAAGTGGGGTATATCACGGGAGATTTAGATATTCATGATCTAGTGCTGGTTGAACCCCCCCAGCCCCCCAAGCTTCGGGGGGACCAACAAGTTGAACCACAAGTTCCCTCCCTTAATAACGGGGAGTTAGGGGGCGTAGTCTTCGTCAATACCCTATTTAGCTGCCTTGCCACAATTAGCGAAACGAAAAGCTTTGTCCCCTTGTGGAAACCGCCGTTTATTTCCAAATTAGCCGCAGAAGACCGATGCCATCTCAATGGTTTGGCGATGCGAGATGGTCAACCCCGTTACGTCACGACAGTGAGTCAGTCGGATGTGGCGGATGGCTGGCGGGATAAACGTAAAGATGGCGGCTGCGTGATGGATATTAGCACCAATCAGGCGATCGCCACAGGCTTATCGATGCCTCACTCACCCCGTTGGTACAAGGATAAACTGTGGTTGCTCAATTCAGGTCGTGGGGAATTTGGTTATCTAGACCTGGAACGGGGAGTATTTGAAGCGGTAGCCTTTTGTCCGGGATATCTGCGGGGTTTGAGTTTCTGCGGTGATTTTGCCGTGGTGGGGATATCCAAACCCAGGCACAACAAGACGTTTTCCGGTTTGGCCTTGGACGAGCAGTTGCAGACAAAACAGGCCCAAGCCCGATGTGGACTGCTGGTGATTGACCTCAGAAGTGGGGATATCGTCCACTCGTTACGCATTGAAGGAGTTGTAGAGGAATTATACGACGTGCAAGTCTTGCCCGGAGTGCGGCAACCGATGGCGATCGGGTTGAAAACTGACGAAATTCGCCGCGTGATCTCGATCGGCTAAAGCAAGAAAACCGACTTCTCAACAGAAGTCGGGATCTGAAAACTTTCAACTAACCTAACAAGGAAGAACTAACACTATGTTTGAACCAACCTTCAACCTCTCAGACCTCAACGGCAGCAACGGCTTTGCCCTTAACGGCATCGCGGTCTCTGACCAATCAGGCTACTCGGTCAGCAGCGCCGGGGACGTCAACGGCGATGGCTTTGATGACCTAATTATCGGGGCATACCGTGCCGACGGCAACGGCATCAATCTTGCAGGGCAAAGTTATGTAGTGTTTGGCAGCAACAGTGGCTTTGGTGCGGGTCTCAACCTGTCCACGCTCAACGGCAGCAACGGCTTTGCGATTAACGGCATCGCGGTCTCTGACTACTCAGGTCGGTTGGTCAGCAGCGCCGGGGACGTCAACGGCGATGGCTTTGATGACCTGATTATCGGGGCAAACGGTGCCGACCCCAACGGCATCGCTGGTGCAGGGCAAAGTTATGTGGTGTTTGGCAGTAACAGTGGCTTTGGTGCGGGTCTCAACCTGTCCGATCTCAACGGCAGCAACGGCTTTGCTATTAACGGAATCGCGACGTATGACAGATCGGGCTGGTCGGTCAGCAGCGCCGGGGACGTCAACGGCGATGGCTTTGATGACCTGATTATCGGGGCAGTAAATGCCACCCCCAACGGCATCACCAAGGCAGGGCAAAGTCATGTAGTGTTTGGCAGCAACAGTAGCTTTAGTGCCAGCCTCAACCTGTCCGAGCTCAACGGCAGCAACGGCTTTGCTATGAACGGCATCGCGACGTATGACGGATCAGGCTGGTCGGTCAGCAGCGCCGGGGACGTCAACGGCGATGGCTTTGATGACCTGATTATCGGGGCAGCCTTTGCCTCCCCCAACGGCATCCCCAATGCAGGGCAAAGTTATGTAGTGTTTGGCAGCAACAGTGGCTTTGGTGCGGGCCTCAACCTGTCCGATCTCAACGGCAGCAACGGCTTTGCTATTAACGGCATCCGGCTGTTTGACCAATCAGGCTGGTCGGTCAGCAGCGCCGGGGACATCAACGGCGATGGCTTTGATGACCTGATTATCGGGGCAAGAGATGCCGACGGCAACGGCATCAATTTTGCAGGGCAAAGTTATGTGGTGTTTGGCAGCAACAGTGGCTTTGCTGCGAACCTGGACCTGTCAACGCTCAACGGCAGCAAAGGCTTTGCGATTAACGGCATCGCGGCCGTTGACTTCTCAGGCTGGTCGGTCAGCAGCGCCGGGGACGTCAACGGCGATGGCTTTGATGACCTGATTATCGGGGCAAGATATGCCGACGGCAACGGCATCAATTCGGGGCAGAGTTATGTGGTGTTTGGCAGCAACAGTGGCTTTGCTGCGGGCCTGGACCTGTCAACGCTCAACGGCAGCAACGGCTTTGCTATTAACGGCATCGCAGCGTATGACGGATCAGGCTCGTCGGTCAGCAGCGCCGGGGACGTCAACGGCGATGGCTTTGATGACCTGATTATCGGGGCAAACGGTGCCGACCCCAACGGCATCGATGCTGCAGGGCAAAGTTATGTGGTGTTTGGTCAGGGAACGACTCCCACCAATCAACCCCCCGTGGCTAACACCGACAGCGCTACCACGGCTCAAAATACTGCCGTCACCCTTGCGGCTTCAACTCTGTTAGCCAACGACACCGATGCCAATGGCGATATCCTCAGCCTGACGGGGGTCAGTAATGCTTTCAATGGCAGCGTTACCTTCTCTGGTGGTAATGTCATCTTCACCCCCAGCAATAACTTCACGGGTAACGCCAGTTTTAATTACAGCATCAGCGATGGCAAGGGCGGCACCAGCAGCGCTACTGTCAGTGTCGCCGTCGGCGGTACTCAAATGGGTGGCAGCGGCAAGGACACTCTCACGGGTACAGCAGGGAACGACTCGCTCAACGGCGGCAACGGTAACGACAGCCTCATCGGTAACGCCGGAAACGACACCTTGATTGGTGGCAATGGCACTGACTTCCTAGTCGGGAGTGCGGGCAACGACTTACTCAATGGTGACCATGGCGATGACACCTTGAGGGGTGGACTGGGTACCGACACCTTGACCGGTGGCAACGGCAAGGATATCTTCGTGTTTGCCGCCATCGAGGGCATCGATACGATTAGTGACTTCAAGTTGGGTACCGACAAAATCGGTCTGACTGGGGGTTTAACGTTTGGGAATCTGTCGTTCTCCGGGAATCAGATTCTTATGGGTAGTGAGGTTTTAGCCGTCCTGACTGGGGTGAATACTAATACTCTGACTGCCTCGACTTTCGTCGCAATCTAGAACCGCGCACTGGCTGAGTGCGACGGGTCAGCAGTGCTTGTGGCTGACCCGTCCCCGCGCTACTTTTTGTCTCGACTAAAGAGTCGCTCAATTCAAGGCAAAACATCTCTCATGAAAAGCTCAAACCAGGTGAAAGTGAGATGAAATCAAGGCAGCTCAGGCGAACCCAGAGCTTGCCTTTTCCTCGGATAGGCTGCCTTAAACCTAATACCGGAATCGCCGCTGGAATCAAGCGTTTTTAACAATCGATTCTCATCGATATATACCTAGTGGCAATCGCGCCATTGAGAAGAGGGCAGAGAATCTCAAAACACGTCCACTAATACAACCAAAGTGCATCAAAGGACAACTCTATTCAATCAATCAGCCGTGCATCAAAATAACGATTGAGAATGCACCGATGCTGCAATTTGTCAGCCGTTATTTGCGCCCGTATTTAACTTACTGCTCCGAGTTCCGGTATTCCCTAAAACCTAGGGGCTGCGGTCAACAAAATCTAAATTCCGCCAGCACAAACTTTACTTTTTAGGCCGCTGCTGCTGGTAAACGCTGACAACTTTCTCGGCAAAAGTAGCAGTTGCCCCACTTTTGCAAGCTGCCGATTCCCCAGTCATCCACCAGCAAGCGGCGCGGCGTACAGCGGTTAATTCATTGTTGCTGCTAGCTTTGTATTCGTCGCGCAGCAAATCGCCCACGATACAGGTAACAATTGATTTGGCTTTTGTCGCGTCTGCCTCAAATTGTTGCGGTGTTAAATCTTGTTTGGTACAGAATTTTGCCCAGCGGGAAATATTATTGGGTAAAACTTGCCACTGACTGTACATTCCGTCATTTGCAGTTTGAGGCGGGGCGGCTTGTCGCAGCGCTTCTACGAGGGCGGAAACTTGCGCGTCGGTGACTGCTTGCGCTGTGGCTGGAAGTGATTGCAATCCGAGGCTAATTATCAGGCTGCCGAATAGTAGATTGGTTTTTGCGATCGATTTAAAATTCATTCACAATGCCCTGTTTGATTTAAACTTTGTTTCCTCAAACAAGGTTTACTATTTTGTCGCTGGAATACCTCTATCTTAAGTATGATTTGCTTGTTGAATGGACTGTCGATCGCACTTACGAGAGAAATTGCCGATCGACTGCGATAAAATTATGGAAGTACAACCACGGAAATTCAATGAAAATGCCTACCAGCGATAGCTACCACGAGTCCCTAATTGAATCTCTCAAAGATGCCGAACACGCTGCTGGTTTTATCGGGGCTATCTGGGAAGAAAAAGACCCTGAACCAGCACTTTTGAGAAATGCCATCCGACAGGTGATAGAGGCTCGGATGAGGATGAATGCTCTTTCGGAGTCAGCAAAACAGCATCACGAAAAACTCGACAAGATGCTTGCTGAAAGTGCGGGTTCTGAAATCTATAGTTTGGTAGAATTGCTCGAAGCATTAGAATTTATAGCCTTTCTCAGAAAGATGAGGTATGATGTTACTGACACTCATTCATGAGGGTCAAACAGAGAACACACAT
>NZ_JAUBQQ010000037.1:0-52180 GCF_036701335.1 Microcoleus sp. Pol12B5
GTCCAAAAAGGACGGGCGGGACGCCCATCCCACTTTCAAGAGTGGAAGTTATTTAATTCTCATTCCTAAACTAGATATTAGATGCTTGAAGGCGATTGCCTTCAAGCATCGATTTCAAAAACACTCTTAAGTACCTGATTAGCGTCTTAAGTTCCTCTGCCATGAACTGCGGTCGTTCAATCAGCCTTAGCAAATCCATTTTCTACTTAGTCTCAACTCAAGTATTAACAGCTCTTACATAAAATATTAAGTCTGGTTTTTAAAATCCCTCTTTGATAATTTGAACTACCCAATATGTTAAGAAAAATGTAATTAATGAATAGCAAGGAAAATAGAGGGACAATAGTAAATATCAACTATAAGAAGCTTCAGCATTGACAGAAGCAGTAGGAATACGTAGATATGGCTAGCATAAAAAATCTTTTTCTAGGATATCACATTAACGAGCAAATTTACGCAGGCACTCGAACTCTAGTTTATCGCGGCCTTCGGTGTTCAAATGGGCAGCCAGTAGTGATCAAACTGCTGCGAAATGACTTTCCCGGCTTCCACGAGCTGGTTCACTTCCGCAACCAATATGTCATTGCTAAAAACTTAGAGATCCCTGGCAGTGTTAAGGCATACAGCCTAGAGACTTACCATAACCACTATGCTCTGGTGATGGAAGACTTTGGCGGAATTTCCTTATGTAGCTACCTGGCTCGTCTAGCATCCGAGAGCAACGAACCCCTAGAAGTCTTGCCCGTTAGCGAGTTTCTGCCTATTGCGATTCAAATTGCCAACTCCCTCGACGGACTATATCGCCACCACGTCATCCATAAAGACCTCAAACCGGCCAACATTCTGATTAACCCCAGCAGCAAACAAGTCAAGCTGATTGACTTCAGCATCGCTTCCCTGCTACCGCGCGAAACCCAAGAAATTCAAAATCCCAACGTGCTTGAAGGCACCTTACCTTACATATCTCCCGAACAAACTGGGCGGATGAACCGAGGCATTGATTACCGCACAGATTTCTACTCGCTGGGAGTCACCTTCTACGAATTACTAACAGGAAAGTTACCCTTCCAAGCGGATGACGCAATGGATTTGGTACACTGCCACCTCGCCAAACAGCCCCTCCCAGCATCAAGTGTAAACCATAGCGTTCCATTGGTGCTGTCTGAGATTGTCGGCAAACTGATGGCAAAGAATGCTGAAGCTCGCTATCAAAGCGCCCTAGGACTCAAGTTTGATTTGGAAAGTTGTTTATTCCAGTGGAAAGAAACAGGGAGGCTAACTAACTTTAAAATAGGGGAGCGAGATTTGTGCGATCGCTTCATCGTCCCAGAAAAATTATACGGTAGAGAAACCGAAGTATTCTCCCTGCTATCGGCCTTCGAGCGAGTGAGTGCCGGCAGCACCGAAATGATGCTCGTTGCCGGTTTCTCCGGCATTGGTAAAACCGCTGTTGTCAACGAAGTTCACAAACCAATTGTGAGACAGCGTGGCTACTTCATCAAAGGCAAATTCGACCAATTTGCGCGCAGCCAGCCCTTCTCAGCTTTTGTACAAGCTTTTCGCGATTTAATGGGACAATTGCTCTCGGAAAGCGATGCTAAAGTTGAGGAGTGGAAGACTCAAATTTTGGCAGCATTGGGCGAAAATGCTCAGGTAATCGTTGAGGTAATTCCCGAACTAGAGCGGATTATTGGCTCGCCACCCCCGGCACCAGAACTCCTCGCCAGTGCTGCCCAAAATCGCTTCAATCGGTTATTCGAGAACTTCATCTCTATCTTCGCCACTAAAGAACATCCCCTCGTTATTTTCTTAGACGACTTGCAATGGGTAGACTCAGCCTCATTGAAGTTGATTCAACTCCTGACGAGCGATCGCGATCGGCGCTATCTCTTTTTAATTGGAGCGTATCGAGATAACGAAGTTTTTCCCGCACACCCTTTGATGGTGACATTAGCCAACATTCAAACAAGCGGATCTACGGTAAACACCATTACTCTAGATCCGCTTGAGCGCTTCCATTTGAATTGTCTGATTGCCGATACCTTAGCTTGTTCTACAGCGTTGGCTCAGCCTTTGACAGAACTCGTTTATCAGAAAACCCAAGGCAATCCATTTTTTAGCACACAATTTATCAAATCTTTGCATGAAGATGGGATAATCGAATTTAATTATGAAGCTAGGTATTGGCAGTGCGATATTGCTAGAGTCCGCACCTTGACACTAACGGATGATGTACTAGAATTCATGGCACTTCAGTTGCGAAAGTTGCCAATTCAAACACAGAAAGTTTTAAAATTAGCTGCTTGTATTGGGAATCATTTCGATTTGGCTACATTAGCAATTGTTGATGAGAATTTACCAACCGAAACAGCAACAGCTTTGTGGAAAGCATTGCAAGAAGGGTTGATTTTACCAGTTAGCGATGTTTATAAATTTTATCAAGAATGTGGCAACGCATTATCCAGAACAATCACGGGAGAAGAATCCGAGGAATTACCAGTTAACAATGACCAATTAGTTAAATACAAATTTTTCCACGATCGCGTCCAACAAGCAGCCTATTCCCTCATTCCTGAAGATCAAAAGCGCTCTACTCACTTAAAAATCGGTCAACTGCTGTTAAAGAATACGCCCGAAGCCGATCGAGAAGAAAGAATGTTTGATATTGTCAACCACTTGAATGTGGGACGAAATTTAATTACCCACGAGCTAGATAGGGAGCAATTAGCAGGATTGAATCTGGTTGCTGGAAAAAAAGCTAAAGCTGCTACTGCCTATTCTGCTGCGGTTGAATATTTAAATGTTGGCACAGAATTACTGGCAGTAAATAGTTGGGATAATCAATACGAACTAACATTAGCGCTGCATACCGAAGCAGCAGAAGCGGCATATCTAAGCGGTGACTTTGACCGGATGGAGACATTAGCATCACTCGTGGAAAGCTGCGCCAAAACGCTACTGGACAAAGTGAAGGTATATGAAGTACAGATAGAAGCTTATATGGCGCAAAATAAGCTACAGGAAGCGCTGAATACAGGGTTGCCAGTCTTACAGCAGTTGGGGGTAGAGTTTCCCTCCGAGCCAAATTTCTCTGATATTGGACAGGCACTAGGAGAAACCGCGTCAATTTTGAGCGGAAAGGGAACTGAGGACTTAATTGATCTTCCTCTGATGACAGATCCTCAACAACTAGCAACTATAACGATTCTGTCAAGCCTATTTACTCCTGCCTACATAGGGCTGCCGCCACTCGCGCCTTTGGTAGTTTGCAAACAGGTCAATTTATCTGTCCAATATGGCAATGCTTCTTTGTCTCCCTATGCTTTTGCCATATATAGTTATCTTCTCTGTGGCATGGGAGATATTGAGAGGGGCTATCAATTAGGTGAACTTGCTTTACGTCTAGTGTCAAAGTTGAATGCCAAAGAAATCCAAGCGAAGACATCCGCAATGGTTCATTCTAGTATTCAAATTTGGAAAGAACACCTCAGAAATACCTTACAACCTTTGCTGTCAGATTATTTTTGTGGGCTGGAAACCGGAGAGTTAGAATTTGCTGGTTATGCTATCTTTCAATACAGTTATTACTCGTATTTTATTGGTAAACAACTAACGCAACTCGAACGAGAGATAGCAAGCTACGCAGATGCCGTTACTAAAATTCACCAAGAAGCAGCACTTTCTTATCTAAAAATTTGTTGGCAAGCCGTTTTTAACTTAATAGAAATATCACCATATCCCTGCCATTTAAAGGGAGAAGCCTATGAGGAAGAGACAATGTTACAACTGTATCAACGAACCAATAACTACCTGGGAATTCATTACTTATACTTGCACAAACTTGTGCTTTCTTATTTGTTTGAAAATTACCCAGAAGCCTTGAAAAATATGGCTCAAATAGAAACTTATTTGAGCGCAGCTTCCGGGCAGATAACTGTTGCCATATTCTATTTCTACGATTCTCTAGTGAGATTGGCGGTGTATTCTGACACTCCAGAGTCAGAACAACAGGAACTTCTCGATCGAGTACAAGCTAATCAAGAAAAAATGCAAAAATGGGCACATCATGCCCCCATGAATCATCTGCATAAATTCTATCTAGTAGAGGCAGAACGGCATCGGGTTTTAAACCAAAAAATAGAAGCGCTTGAGATGTACGACAAGGCGATCGCACTCGCCAAAGAAAACGAATACCTCAACGAGGAAGCTCTAGCTCACGAACTCGCTGCTAAATTCTATTTGGAATGGGGTAAAGAAAAAATCGCCAAACCCTATTTAATTGATGCTTACTATGCTTACGCTCGTTGGGGAGCCAAAGTAAAGATTGACCATCTAGAACAGCGTTATCCCCAATTGCTTGCTGTGATCCTGCAACAGGAGCGAACTCGCCAGAATCCGAGCGAAACAACTCACACCTCCACCGATAGTGAATCATCCGTATCTAACACGAATAGAACAATTATCGGTAGCACCAGCAGTTGGGGCTTAGTAGATTTGCCGACAGTGATCAAAGCTTCTCAAGCTCTATCGAGCGAAATTAAACTCGATCAATTGCTCACTACCCTCATGCAAGTGGTGGTAAAGAATGCCGGAGCACAAACCGGAGCATTAATTTTGAAGGAAGAGGGAAACTGGAGGATAAACGTCCACTGCACCAACCGTCAAGACTGCCTTCTGCAATCAATGCCGGTTGAGGAGAGCGAAGTAATTCCTCTGACCCTGATCAACTACGTCAAACGTACAAAAGAAACCCTGATTTTTGATGATGCTAGCAATCAACCAAGATTTGCATCTGACCCCTACATAATCCACCACCAACCTCAGAGCCTGCTGTGCACTCCGATCAGCGAGCGAGGGAAAATGATGGGGATTTTGTATTTGGAAAATAATTTAGCAACAGGGGTATTTACGGGCGATCGCGTCGCCATCCTCAATATCCTGTGCTCCCAAGCAGCAATTTCCTTACAAAACGCCCGACTGTATCAACAATCTCAGGAATATGCCCAAAAACTAGAGCTTTATCTTCAGGATCTCAAACAGATGCAGTTGCAATTGGTACAGGGTGAGAAAATGTCGGCTCTGGGAAATTTAGTCGCAGGGGTAGCCCACGAAATTAACAACCCCGTAGGCTTTATCGCCGGCAACTTGCAACCTGCTCAAGAATACGTGGGGGATTTATTCAATTTGATTGATCTCTATCAAGAAAAATTTCCCAATCCGGGAGTGGAAATTGAAGCAGAAATAGAGGATATGGACTTGGAGTATTTGCGAGAAGATTTGCCCAAATTGATTGGCTCGATGCAGGAGGGAGTCGATCGCATCCGCAATATCAGTACGAGTCTGAGAACGTTTTCCAGGGCAGATAGCGATCGACCAGTTGCTTTCAATATTCACGATGGACTTGAAAGCACTCTGCTAATTCTCAAGCACCGTTTAAAAGCCAGCGAGTTCCGCCCTGCCATTGAAGCTGTGAGAGAGTATGGTAACTTACCCCTAGTGAAATGCTTTCCCGGACAGTTAAACCAGGTATTTATGAATGTGCTGGCTAATGCCATTGACGCTCTGGAGGAGTCAAATAAGGAACGGAGTTTTAGTGAAATTAAAGCCCTACCTAATCAAATCACGGTTCAAACTGCTCTGAGCGAAGATAAGAATCAGGTTTTGATTCGGATTAAGGATAATGGAGTGGGGATGTCAGCCGAAGTCAAGGAAAACATCTTTAACCACTTATTCACCACCAAGTCTGTAGGTCAAGGAACTGGATTAGGATTGTCGATAGCCCACCAAATTGTTGTGGAAAAACATGGAGGTACATTAGTGGTGACTTCTTCCCTCGGTCAGGGTTCGGAGTTTGTGATTTCTATTCCGGTGTGATCCTTTCGTAGTAGGGCTTGAGGGCAATTAGTGCCGACTCGCAATTACAAACCACGTTATTAGAAGAAACCGGAAACTGGGCACGGGAAACGAGCAACAGGCTAGGGGTTTTCGTGGTAGGAACTAGCGACTATGGACTAGGGAAACAAAGAATCTAGACTAATTCCCCCATCCTCCGCCCGCACCTTATTAGTGATGGAGACAGCGGTTTGCAACCGCCCGCTTTACCAACTCTCTTCCCTTTTTTTGTGCCCGGTTTTGAGTTAAGAGTTCCCTGGAGATTTTCAGCCTCTACCTTACCGAAATGAAAGCAGCTATCATGCTACTGAGATTGTGGAGTTGAGTTTCATAATATGATAGGCAGCGCGCACCCTAAGTTAATAAGGTGCGCGCTTGACGCTTGACGCTGAGATGTACGGAGAGGGTGGGATTTGAACCCACGTTAGAGTTACCCCTAAAGTAGATTTCGAGTCTACCGCATTCAACCGCTCTGCCACCTCTCCAATTGATTTGAGATGTGAGCTAAAACTATTTTACCGCACAGTGCGCCAGATTGTAAATCTTTATAAAAAAGAAGTTTGATTTTCTTCAGATTCCAAAGTGGTCTTAAATCCCCCTGCTGGAGTCCACTGGAGGGCTCCGTCGCGCCCTGTCCAGAATATCTGGGTTTTGCTTTGGCGCAGTTGGGCGGCGGTTTCTGGGTCGATTTCGTCAGCAGATGCGATCGCCACTTGTGGCCCCACTGCGCTTAATAACTCAGCCGTCAGGGCTTTTCCTGACCACCACAGCACTTGAGCCTGCTTCAAGGTTCCCGTTGCTGCCAATTTTTTTTGCGCTTCCGGTGTCATTTCACCGACGAGCAACCAAGTTCGATTTCCCACCAGGAATTCTACCACCGGAATCTCCGCATTCACGAACTGCAACCGCGTCGAACCCAGATCAACTGTACTGTTAGTTTCTAAAGGAAAGTAAACGCCTTGGCGAGATTGCACAGCCGTCATAAATTCCTGGTTACTCCCACGGTGAATTTGTTTCGGAGCGTTATTATCATAAAATGTTTTAACTGGCAAGCGTTCTAGTAATTTTCCCCAACCGTCGCTCAAACCCAAATGACCGTGAGTGGCGATCGCAAAATTCACAGAATTAACTCCTTGCTGCTGCAAAAAAGGCAACACTGTAAACCTTACGGTATTTTCATCACCGCTATTAATTAACGCCACTTTTCCCCTATCTTGAATTACTAACACTGGTTCACCAGATGTCGCCAGCAAAGTAACTTGAAATAAAGATGATTGAACGTGCCAAGCTGGCAAAACTATGATACTTATTCCCGCCACCAGCGCCAGCGGTAAAATCCAAGCCGATGAAAAAGTCGGCAGTGCAATAACTCTGCTTTTACCCTTCTTTTTTCTTCCTTCTTCCTTCTTCCTTCTTCCCTCTTCCTTCTTCTTTCTTCCCCCGATCCAAACCCAGCAAATTAAACTGTAAAGCGCTATTAGCTGAAACACCGATACTTGACCGACAGCTACCGAATTACCCGGTAATTGCGAGAAATATTCGGCGATCGCAATTAACCCCTTTGCCGGATAATCGAGCAGTTGCGCTAAAACACTGCCAGCGGGCGGAAAAATCAATCCAGCTAAAGCGCTAACCATCCCCCCAATACTCAAAATCCACAGCAAAGGAGCCGCAATAATATTAACTAAAATGCTGTAAGGTGATACCACACTAAAAACATAAAGTAACAGCGGTAGCACCCAAACTGAAGCGGCGATCGGAACCACAACAATCGAAGCGATCGCGGGAGGCATCCAGCCCAATTTTGCCATCAGTGGTGGCGTTGTCACGATTAACCCCAAAGTCGCCAAAAAACTCAGTTGAAAACCTAAATCCCAAATCCACAAAGGGTTAACCAGCAGTAAAATAGTAGCAGCGATTAACAGCAATCCCAGTGGCTTAACTTGGCGACTGAGCACCAAAGCAAATAATGTTCCAAATCCCATCAAAGCGGCGCGGCATACTGATGGTTCAAAGCCAGTTAGCCCCACAAGCAAAAATAAAGCACCGACGCCAAAGCTAAATTGCAATTGTTTGGAAAAACGCCTGGTTAAAGCTAGAACTAAAGCCAAAACCATCGAAACTTGAGTGCCGGAAGCTGCGATCGCGTGGGCTAATCCAGCCTGCACAAAATAGTCGCGGATGTTGTAAGGTAAATCTACTGCTTGTTTGCCGAGGGCGATCGCGCTGATTAAGGGCCCTTCGGGAACATTTAACTGCGATAGTTGCGATCGCACGATCCGCTGCCGCATCGCTTGAATTTTCGATGGCTGCATCCCGCTGGGCTCCAAGAAAGCAGCCGTTTGGCTGTTAACTCGATTTACATCGGCGATCGCATTTTCTCTCGTCCAGTCGATTTGACGGCCTTTGAGCCCTACAAAAGCCCCTTCTCTGGCTAAATATGCTTGAAAATTAAAAGCCCCAGGATTCGACGGTGGCTGCGGTTTGTACAAGGATCCCACCACTGCGATCGTATTTTCGGCGTACAAACCCGTTGCTTGCAGCAGTGGCAGTGTAACGTAGAGCTTGCCGGATACTGGGCGGTTGACAACTGCTCCTCCCTCGCCGCCGTTGATTTCGCTAACTAAATCTGTTTCTAGCCAAAATTGCGATCGTCCCGATCGAGTCAATCGAGGCGTACTGACAACTCTACCGCGAACAGTCACTGCCACTTCTTGAGTGTTCCCAACAGCCGGAATCAGTTTGCTGATGTCATCTATTGCCGGTTGGGGCGATCGAACTGCAAAATAAACACTAGCTAGAAATGCCAGCAAACCCGCAACTGCCCACACCCATTTCGCTCTCGGCAGCATCTCCAACAAACTCAATTCTTCCCTCGCATCTAAGGGTTCTTCAAGAGCATTTTCTTTTTGTCGGCTGCGTCTTTTCTTAGTAATTTTGACAGAAGTTTTAGTAAAATTTCGCAACAATTTCGGCAGGGCGATAGCCACCGCTATTCCCAAAGCAAGTATCGCGTATCTACCCCAAGGAACCGCTGTAGAAATCAATCCCAAAATGTATGCAAGACAGAAGATGACACCCGTTACTTGATTCATTAATTAGTAATTTAGAGGGGGAATATTTCAGGGACACCTATGCCGGACGTATGCACTCCTTACCCAAAAAACCGGGTTTTTAAACCTAGATAAAAAGCTAAACGCTGTGTATTTAGATAAAAAACCCAGTATCTCGCTACCCGTGCGTAAGTTAGGGCAAAATTTCTTTCCTTACATTCTTTCCCTTCCCCTTCCCCTTCCTCTTCCTCTTCTAAATAGACAGCCCCAATTTTAAACCGAAAGCCGCGTGCAGCACCATAAGTGCAAGGGCTGTCGTGCCTAAATAAGCGTGAACCGCGCGCAGTGCCAGCTTATTACCCCCAAAACCCGTTAGCGAAATCAAGCTGCCAACAGCCAGCAAAACCAGCACTGCCGAACCCGTCCAAAAATGCGGGCTTTCCATGACTGGCTGGTGCTGCATCACCAGTGACAGCAAGCCGCCTGTATAGCCCAAAGCTAGAAACAGAAACATCCACGGTGCAAGCTTGCGGTGATCCGAGCGACTTTTGAGTGCGACATCTTTATCGGTGGCCAAACGTCCCTGCCATCCCGTATACCCGACAAAACTGCCCATCGCCACTACCACGATCCCCATCATTACAGGGTGTCCCCAATGGGTAATTGGTTCGGGAATTCCCAGACTGCGAAATTGACTGGCGATGGGTTCTAGAAGTTCGCTGAGATTGATCATTTGCTTGAGATTCCTAACTTTGCGATAAATATTTGAGGACTAATCATTAAAGTATTATAAAATTAGTTTAGCAAGTGCGAGCGTGCACTTCAAAGAGCCGTTTAACCTAACAGCCAAACATTGGCCAGAAGCTTAGATATACGCAAAACTTAGCCGGCTTCAGCCGGCTGTGAGATTTTTACAGCAATGATGCTGTTTCAAGTTAATTGTTACCTTTATCGGCTAAATCGAAATGCTAAAATAAATGCAATTCGCCCGCACGTCACACCCCGTGGGCTGCCGCCCAATCTTCACAGCCTCATCCTCACTCTGGATGTTAAATTTTACCTGCCTGCTCAAAGTTAATTTCAATTCCTTGACTTTTCAATGGCAAAGTGAGAAATTAACATCGCAGCCGACGATCACTCACACTTCTACATTTTGCTAATCGTTCTCAAGGGAGAATCAACTATTGAAAAAAAAACTAGAGGTTCCAAGTTTGAGACTTCTGGCATAAAGTATGCCGTCTGCCCAGGCTCACTTCGATCGACTGAGCGCTAAACCGTCTGAAGGCAGCCTGATAGCACCCTTGTCTGTTGAGCAGCCATCGCTGTGTACCTAAATGAACCCTCTCGACTAACTCGCTGGGGATTCGGTTTTAGCAGACAAGCACTGACTTTCTTGCGTCGCCTTCCTCGGAACCGTGCAATCGCTACACTCACTGGGCCGTCGCTAAAGTAGCTTCCGAAGGTTGGATTTGATACTTTACGAGATTTGCCAGTTCTTGTAACTGATTAATCGCTTCTGCACCTTCTAGTTTCATGAGTTCGCGGTCGTCCCGCATCTCAGTCCAAGTGATACCGTAATCTGACACTAAAAATCGAATCAGATGGTTGTCCGTCAAACTGACCATAAATGAGGCACTGTTCATCTGACCCCCGCAAGTGTAGCAGGATGCCAGATAACCCCGATGCTCTAGCACGATCGCTAAAGCTTGAAGGTTCATTACCAAATCTTGAACGAATTTACGGTGTTGTTCTGCAAGTCTCAGAAACACAGTTCTCCTCCTATCACCACACCGTGTATTTTACATCCCATTTAATAATTTCTTAATAAGTGGGTATTTAGGTGCTGGTTCAGTATACGTTTAGTATGCTCAAAAAAAATCGGATTAGCGACCTCTTCAGCCTACCTATACTACATTAACCGAGTTGTACTCGAAACGCAGTATCAGCAGCGACATTCAGCCAAAACAGCCTCTAGCGGGGGACTCCAGCCGGAAAATTTGCCTGCTGTAAAGGGTGATTCAGCCGTTGGATAGCCCAAAGATACAAATAACTAATGATAGTAATCAAATTAGTTAAGTATAAGAGTTCAATCACCTTGGGGATACTCCTCCCAAAGCGTCGTCGTCTGCCGCAAGCTCCGAAAATCGCCATTCCCCAAAATCAAGTGATCCAGTAGCGGAATCGACAAAAACTGCGCTCCCGCCAGCAACTGTCGCGTCAAAGCAATATCCTCCGGGCTTGGTTCCACAATCCCGGAGGGGTGATTGTGCGAGATAATCGCCCGCGTCGCCCCTTGGCGGATCACCTCGCGAAAAATATCCCGTGGGTGAGCCAAAGTTTCCGTTGCGGTGCCGATCGTAATTACCTGAGTACCCAGCAGCCGATTTTTCACATCTAGCAGCACCACAGCAAAACGTTCCTGAGACTGCCACATCAAATCCTGACTCAGGGCATCCGCCGCTGCTTGGGGAGAGTCAACCACAGCCATTTCCGGCGGCCGCGACTGAAATACCCGCTTCCCCAACTCCACCGCAGCCAAAATCGAAGTCGCCTTAGCAGGGCCAATCCCGTGAATCTGCGTCAACTCCTGCACGCTAATGGTGCGTAGCACAGCCAGAGCATCACGTTGGTGCAAACTCAACTGATTTAAAATATACTGTCCGAGCCCGACGGCGGAAAGTTTGCCGGGTCCCTGACCAGTACCTAGGAGAATCGCAATCAATTCCGCAGTCGCCAAACTTTTTGGGCCGCCGGCCATCAACCGTTCCCGTGGCCGTTCACTCGTTGGCAAATCGACAATTCTCAAGCTGTAAGTCATAGCTGCACCCGCACCGCAAGCTCAACAATTAGACAATTTTAGCCGATCGATTTGCGTTCTTCAATTCGTACAATCACCGAAAAAAGCTTTGATCATTAACCGAGGCTGTTGGCAGATAAAATCTAAGGCAACGTTTCACAAGCGATCAAGTCTCGATCTCGATCAAGCTTAAACGGATCGCCCGGATATGCCTCTAACACTCGCTGCGCTTCGGCTTGACTCGCAAAGTCAGAACAGTCGCAATCCGAGTTAACGCAACTCGGAAAATCGGCACTTTTAACCTTCGGTTGAGAAGACTCATAAATAACTTTCTTGGTATCTTTCTTCGGCTGCTGTGCATCAATAGCAATCTCTGCGGTTCGCTCAACAGATTTGACTGAAGATGGCAATTTGCGATCTGGCCCTGGTTTGGCAAGTGCAGGTACCTTCGCAGAAATTGCAGGTTTCGGTGTTGGTGTCGGCGTTTTCACAGTCTCCGGCTTGGGTGTCGGCGCTGCCGAAAGCAGTGACGGCTTAGCGGTTTGAGATGATACTAGCGGATCGCTTGGGGCCGTAAGCGCCACTGAAACTTCCTGAGACGGAGGGAGTACGGTGACGCCAACAAGCACAAACGAAGCCGCCATCAACCCGCCGTACATCGCGATCGATCGCTTGCGGGTTGGTGCGGCCACCCATTTCGGATTAACAATACCCAGAAAGAAGGCCGGCATAGACAATAGAAAGCTTAGGACGAAAAAATTAAACATAGCGATTTTTAGCAGTAAAAAAGAGAAGTTACCCAGGAGGCAGAAACCCGGTTTCTTTTACCAAAATCCGAGGTGAAGCACAAAGGATATCTGTTTATTAAAGAACCTGAGTTATTTAATCCCTGTGCGTAAGTCCTGACAAGTTAACTTGCTTATTTATCTGCCGACCAACTCACAAATCCCTATGATTTACGAAGTAAACTAGAACGTTGGACACCTGACCCTAGTGCAACCAGGTTTCTGAGTGTATCTGTCCTTACTAAGCCCACGATTTTTTCCTACAGTTCGCGATCGCACTCCGACGCCTATAAACCGGGGTTTTTAATTGCAGTAAATGATGAGAACCAAGTATTTTTCTTAAAAAACTACGTTTCTAGCCCCAACCGGCCGTAAGTCCTGGTAAAATTTCTTGTAATGCTGCCAAAAAAGTGAAATGCATACCCAGCTACCTTCAGCGCAAAGGTGCGCTTACCCTAAATTCTGGCCATTCAGTTGAGGCCAGCAGCCCCGATGAAACTGGTTGTGGCGCCTTAGGTGCTGTCACCCCAAGCAAAAGGAACGAAACTGCCATCAAGCCGCCGTACAAGGCAGCCGATCGCTTGCGAGTTCCCAGTCCCACCCATTGAGGATTTAGCAGACCCAGACAAAAAGCCGGTGTGGAAAACATGAAAGTTAATACAAACAAGCTGGACATCACGCACCTCCGACTACCGAATTGCAGCAATTAATTACTTTGATATCCAATTAATAGCTCAAAAATCCGCTTAAAAAAGTTGCAATTTTAGGATTTATAACTTGAGAATTATTGCTGTTTATCAAACAATAATAAAATTTTAAAAATCTCTTACTTTAGGTAGTTGTTAAAAAAATAAGAGCTTTCTAGACACTCCAAAAAATTAGCTTAAAATAAACACTAAATTCCTTAATCAAAATATGAAAGTCCGCTTTAATGTAGTACGCCAAAATCAAAACGAGGCTCCCCGGGTTCACACTTACACCCTAGACGTGGAAGAGAGCAATACCATCCTCGACTGCCTCAACATTATTAAGTGGGAACAGGACGGCACTTTAGCTTTTCGCAAAAATTGTCGCAATACAATTTGCGGCAGTTGTTCTATGCGAATTAACGGTCGCTCAGCATTAGCTTGCAAAGAAAATGTAGCCAGCGAACTGGCAAGACTGCAAAAAATAGCTGCTTCCAGCTCAGCAGAAATGCCTACTGATTTCATCCCAGAAATCACCGTCGCCCCAATGGGAAATATGCCGATCATTAAAGATTTGGTTGTTGACATGACCAGTTTTTGGGACAACCTAGAAGCAGTTGAACCTTATGTCAGCACTGCCTCGCGAGCAATTCCAGAACGGGAATTTCTGCAAACTCCAGAAGAGCGATCGAAACTCGACCAAACCGGCAACTGCATCCTCTGTGGTGCGTGCTATTCTGAGTGCAACGCCCGCGAAGTCAACCCGGAATTTGTCGGCCCCCACGCCCTCGCCAAAGCTTACCGCACGATCGCCGACTCCCGCGACAGCGAAACCGAAAATCGGCTCGAAAAATACAACGAAGGCACCGCAGGCGTTTGGGGATGCACCCGCTGTTACTACTGCAACTCGGTTTGCCCGATGGAAGTTGCGCCGATGGATCAAATTGGTAAGATTAAACAGGAGATTCTCGATCGCAAAGACGATCAAGCCAGTCGATCAATCCGCCACCGCAAAGTTTTAATCGATCTCGTCAAAGAAGGCGGCTGGATAGATGAGCGCAAATTTGGCATTGAAGTAGTAGGAAACTACTTCCGCGATGTTAAAGGTTTGCTGAGTCTGGGCCCGTTGGGTTTGAGAATGATCGCTCGCGGCAAGTTCCCGCTGTTTTTTGAGCCTTCAGAAGGTACTGAAACCGTGCGAAATCTCATCGAATCGGTTCAAAGTTTAGAAAAGTCAGCAGATTAGCGATCGGCTGTCATTTTCCTGGTAAATTACAAATTGTGCGATCGCTAAGCTTCCCCAAAATCATCACTCAAAACTCGAAACTTAAAACTTTTAAATGACTGCTCAAACTCCTCCATCCTCAAAACCGACAACCCCAAATACCCCAAAACTAGAACCAGCCTTTGGCTGGAATGCCTACGCCGAACAAATCAACGGACGATTTGCGATGGTGGGATTCGTGGGACTTTTGCTGCTAGAATTCTTCACACGTCAGGATTTTTTCACCTGGCTGGGTCTGCGTTAAATTAATCAAAATCAATTAAAAAGGGAAGCTGAAAAATTATCTATATTTCAGCTTCCATTCTATTTTTAAGAGTGATTTTAAATACAGGTTCTAAAATTAGAGATGCAGAATTATAACATTTATAGTGGTATACAAACATATGAATTTACCAAAGTCGATCGCAGTTGCTTGTAGTACGATCGTCCTTGAATTATAGGGACACGGCATTGCCGTGCCCTGACTGCCAAGTTTCGTTCAAACTAATTTCCAGTTGTTTCACGGACGGTCAAACTGTACTTGCCTCTACCTTTTGGAGGCGGATCGTAAGCATTGACAATGACGCGATAGCGACCATTCGCAGACAAGGTAACAGAAATCTCTGAATTGGAATTTTGCTGCGTTGCATCATCATTTTCTCCAAGTAGCTCGCCCTGGGAGTTGAAAATAGCGAGATAAGTATCAAACTCGGTACTTTCTACGGTAATAATCACTTTCTGACCCTGAGTGCCTTCAAAGGTATACTCGTCGTACAAACTGCTGTCTGAGGGCAGTACAGAAGACTTAGCAGGGCTGAGTTCTCCGTTTTGCTCTAAAATGACTTTAGATGAACCCGCATCAGGACTCGGTCGAGGTTCTACAGTTGGACTCTGAGTTGGCGAACTCTGTGGTGATGGCGATGGCTTGGGGCTTGCTTGAGCTAAAACCGCCTTGCCAGCAGGCTTCGCCTCAGTTAAATTTTGAGGAAATTCTGCTGAAATGAGGGTGGCACTACTGTTAGCAACTCCACCTAAATTTGAAACTGGCGGCGAGACAGTCGGCTTGCCAGAAAAAGTAGCTACTAGAGCAATTGGCGCGATCGCCCACAATCTAACTTGACGCATGAATTACCTCGGTTTGCAACGAAGAAGGAAGTTCGGCAACGGATTCTGTAACGGATTTAACGGATGGAAGAAGGAAGTTCGGCAACGACCAATGTACGGGATTTAACGGAAGGAAGGAAGCAGGAAAAAGAATTCGACCAGTTCTCTATTAGCCATTACCAATTACCAATTCCCCATTCCCAATTAGCCATTACCAATTCCCAATTACCCATTTTCACCGGACTGTTAGAGTGTAACGACCCCGACCCGAAGCATCGTAAGCATTGACAATTACGCGATAGCGACCCGTAGCGGGCAAAGTAACGGTCAGAAACGCATTTTTAGTCGAATCGCTCTCATCGTCATTTTCTGCCACTAATCGGCCGTTAGGGTCAAAGATAGCCACATAGGGATCGAAATCTGTACTTTCGAGGGAAATGGCTACAGACTGACCCGATCGACCTTCAAAAGTATACTCTCGATACAGACTGTTGTCAGACGGCAATACTGGGCCTCCTGCGACTAAAGCGCCTTCTTCTTGCAAAATGGCCCGAGAAGGCGCGGTAGGAGCACTCGCTTTCAGTTCTAACGTATAAGCCCCTGACTGCTTAGCTTGGTAGGAATTTGCCACTAACGTGTAAGTCCCGTCTGCTGGCAGCCTGACTGTAATTCTGGCGTCTTTACTGCCGGCCCCGTCATCGTCTTGTGCGATTTCGCGCTGGTTGGGCCCGAGCAAAATTAAATAAGGGTCAATTTCTTGGCTTTTCATTTCTATTGTGATTTGCTGGCCCGCTTTTCCCTCAAACGAGTAGAGGTCAAAAAAGCTGTTGTCTGTGGGCAGAACGCTAGACTTCTCGGTGAGGAGGCCGCTAACGGCGGGCCCGTTTAACGCAACTTTTTGAGGTGATTTGTTGCCACCAAAGGGCGATCGGGCTTGAGCCGCGCGGGGAGCCCGCCCTTCTCGCACCGCTGTCAGGAAAGCGGGTAATTTGTCTGCGGAAATTGCAAAACCGATACCGATATTACCTCCACCCCGACCGCGAGTAAAAATAGAAGTATTGACGCCGATTAATTCTCCTGAACTGTTTAGCAGCGGGCCTCCTGAGTTGCCGGGATTGATGGCGGCGTCGGTTTGAATTAAGCCCCGCTGCTGGTCGATGCGACTGACGATTCCGACTGTAAAAGTACCTTGAAATTGACCGAAGGGATTGCCGATCGCAAATGCTTGTTGCCCGACTTTCACCGAACCTGGACGGGCTACAGGAATAGTGGGCAAATTGTTTTGACCGCGAATCTTAACCACGGCTAAGTCTAGACCTTCTTCGCCGAATCCGATGACATCGGCGACAAGTTTTCTGCCGTCTGACAAAATGATATTGACGGTACCGCCTGCCGAAACAACGTGGGCGTTCGTTAACACCATGCCGTCGGGGCTGATAATTGTGCCACTGCCGTTAGATTTATCTGTATCGACTGTAACAACCGCCGGACTAGCCTTTTCGTAGACTCGAATATTGGTTTGTTCTTCGACAGTTTGGGCGATCGCACCCTGGGAATGCACCGAGTTAAATTCCGTTAAATCTGTTGATTGCCGCACAGGGGATGTCGTAACAACCGCAGTAGCGCTGGTTGCAACCCCAACCGTTAAAATTCCCGATACTGCTAAACTTAGAAGTTTGAAATTCATGGCGATCGATTTAGTATTTAGCGATCGGTAGCTAGGAATTAGGTTTTGTGGCTAACCGCTAACTACCTTCTATAATTATTTTAGGACTTGCACCACGGTAGTGACCTCCCTCACGCGGGTTCTCCAATTCGGGAATCTGAATCAGCAGCTAAATACTTAAAATTAGCTTCTCGTAGCGCAGCATCCTCATTGCCGTAGAAAAAAGACAGCAAAGCAAAGCGCTGGCCACTAATCACGGCAGTGGCTTCATGCAGCAAAGAACACGAAAAAATAATCGCCGTGCCAGAATCGCCTTTATAACCGTGCGGCGCGTACTCTGGAAACCGTAAAAATCCCCCCGTGTACTCTCCCACATTCAAGTTTAGCGTCATCGCAAACCTGCGGTGCAGGGTAGCTTTGCTAGTGTTGTCCCGGTGTGGCCGAAAATAACCGCCGCTGTCAGCATCGTAACAACCTATCAAGTACCGTTCAAACCTGGTAATTGTAAACTGAAAAGCTTTTTCTACTTCCGGCCGCACCCGGCGCAAAATAATCGAATTCAATTGTCGCTGGAAATCCTCGTCTTGAATAAAGAAATCTCGGCGCTTCTTAAAAGTGTCGTCATGCAGGCCAACTGTTTTCCCGCCTATTTGTCTCATAAAGCCCGAGGGGCCGCCACCGTGAGCTTTGTACATATCGATCAAACTGCGGCAAGATGCTTTGTCCAAAACGTTAGGAATTACCAACACGGGGGCGTGGCTAGTGGCTGCTCGGGCTTCCTCAATGGGGGGCAAAGTTTTGAGAAAATCTAATACTTGTTGGGCGTGTTGGTGCGGTTCGCCCATGGGCAAAATATTAATTACCTGAAGGTTTTCGTTGAGAACAAAAGTTTGTGGTGCATAGTGAACTCCGGCAACTCCATTTTCTTCGACATCTCGGAAAACAGCGTACTGCTGACTGACTTTTTTATCTAAGTCCCAGAAAAAGATGAATGACGAAGCAATTGTTGTTGGTCTGTTTAGTTCTTTGTCTGCTGGGTCAACGCTGACTCCGAACCTCGGTACTTGCAAGCTTCGGAATTCTTCTGAAAGCTCTTGAAAGCTTTTGAGGATAACTTGGATTTGTTCAAAAGCTGCGCTGCCAAAGAAAAACAGGACGACTCGCCGGCCGCCAACAGTGGGGAAATGAAATAAGGGGTTATTTGTAGAAGGAATGGAAAACCAGGGAGCCGGATCTCCTATTTCGAGTAATGGCATCTTGCTGATTTAAGATTGGGGATTTTATATTTAGATTATTATGCTGTCGATTAGTTCCACAGATTCAGTATTCTCAAAATAATCTTGAAAAAAATGAGCTTTTATTTGTTTATATCTATGTTTGTCTGGGGTTTCACCCTCGCAATTTACAGTCTTTTTAATCACTTTAATATCTGAAGAATAAGTAGATGGGGATCAATAAACGCAACTTATTTTTTTGCCTGCGGGCACAAGAAATGTTTAGTTTCACCCATCTACTTAGTGTTTGCCTATTTGTCGAAACTGGGGGAATTATCGGGTTGGTCTTCCGGGTATTCTACAGGTCGATACTCCACGTAGTCTGACGGCGGTGCTTCCACGTCGCGGTTGCTGGGGCGAGACCTGGATGATTCCGCAGGACGGGGTTTTTTGGTTCTCGGCGGCGTATCGGAACTGCGGTTTTCCGAAGCAGGGGGGCGACTGCTGCGGCTGCGGGTCGGTCTTTCTTCGGGGTTGTCTGAAACGTCCCAGTTGTCTGACTCTTGGGCAGGCGGGGCTTCTGGGCTAGACGGACGTTTGCGCGACGATCGATCGGGCGAGTCGGGCCGTCCGGTGTTAACGCTGCCGTTGCGATTCGAGGGGCGGCGGCGGGGTTCGTCGTCGTAGGCTTCCCGAGAGGAACGGTAGTCTTGGCTGCCTCTGATGCGGGGACGCTGCGGATAGTCTTCCTCTGGTTCTAGCTGCTCCATTTCGGCATCGTAGCCGTCGTAACCGTAAGCGTTGCTGACAGGTCGCTCTTCATCTACGTATTGGGCGCGAGTTTTGGCTTGGGCTGTGGTCGCTCCTCGCAGCTTGATGCTTTCTGTTGCAAAAAATATTGCGGTACCGCTGAGCAGAAATTGACCGAATGCCAGAATCGGGTCAAGCCGCCATCCTTGAAATAACAGAATACCGCCGCACAGCAAGCCGACTGCTGCAAAAAAAATATCGTGGTCTCGGGCTAGTTTGGGACGCCACGATCGCAGAAAATACAGTCCTGCCCCTGCTACTGCTAGGATAATCCCTAACAGGCTGCTCCAGTTCAATCCTAAATTGACCATTAGCCTATCTCCTATGTCTTTCCTATGTTAACGAGTTAGATTTTACATCTATCATTAAGTCTGTCAGCCCGACTGTGCTTTCTGGGGCAGCGTCCGGTCAGGGTTTCAGCTTGGGAAGTGAGTATAATAATGAGTTTAACGGGAAAAAACCTCAGCTTGGCAGTCAACTGAAGGTTTTGCCTTGACAGTTGCTGGCAGCCGAGGTTTCTCGGATCGGGGAAATGCCCGACTTGTAGCCCACAATATACTTGCAGCGCCGGACTTAGAAACCCGCTGACTTTTTAGGTGCGCTTGATTTTGTCTTTTTGGCTGATGAAGATCAGGGCGATCGTTGCTGGAATCACTACCACTGTCACGCCCACCAGCAGGCTGTACAAAAAGTTCGCAAGAGAAGGAGTCATAGATTCAAAGCCTTTGTTACAACAATTTGATTTTTATTAATTTTATACTTTCGATCGCACCTGTGAAACGGTTAAAATTATGAATAGCAGACTTAACAAAACTTAAAATTTCGAGATAAGACCCATGACTGGTATTACCGTTGCAAGTTGGATTCTGGGCTCTGTCCTAGTCGTGATGACCTTGCTGTTTATTTTTCGGATCGTCCTGACTTGGTATCCCGAGGTGAACCTGAGCAAGTTGCCGTTGAGTCTGATTGCTTGGCCGACGGAACCTTTTTTAGCCGTAACTAGAAAGATTGTACCGCCGATCGGCGGGGTGGACATTACGCCGATTATTTGGGTGGGTATCTGTAGCTTGCTGCGAGAAATGATTCTCGGTCAGCAAGGGCTACTGACGATGATGATGTAGAAGTTGGCGGTTGACTGTTGACTGTTGACTGTTGGCGGTTCACTGCCAACTGCCAACTGCCAACTGACTAATGACTGTTTTGGTTCAAGAACTGTTCGACAAAATTCGTGTAAACTTCGCCGCTGAGAAACTCGGGGGAATCGAGGATTTTTTGGTGGAAGCCGAGGGTGGTGGGGACACCGGTGATGGCGCATTCCCGCAATGCCCGTTTCATCCTGCGGATGGCTGTCGGTCGATCGCGCCCCCATACAATTACTTTACCAATTAAAGAATCGTAGTAAGCGGGTATTTCGTAATCGGTGTAAACGTGAGAGTCCATCCGCACGCCGGGGCCACCGGGAGGCAAATAACCGCTGATTATGCCGGGGTGGGGTCGGAAATTGCGATCGGGATCTTCGGCGTTGATGCGGCACTCGATCGCGTGACCGTTGAGAATTACTTGGTTTTGCTTGATTTGCAGTTTTTCTCCTTGGGCGATGCGAATTTGTTCGGCTATCAAGTCCAGGCCTGTAATCATCTCGGTGACGGGATGTTCTACTTGGATGCGGGTGTTCATTTCCATGAAGTAGAACTTGCCCGATTTGTCAAGCAGAAATTCGACAGTCCCCGCACCCGTGTAGTTGATGGATTTGGCAGCGGCAATGGCAGCGTGACCCATTTGATCTCGCAGTTTCTGGCTGAGGGCAGGGCTGGGGGCTTCTTCGAGGAGTTTTTGGTGTCGGCGCTGAATCGAACAATCTCTCTCGCCGAGGTGGATGACGTTACCGTAGTTGTCGGCGAGGATTTGGATTTCGATGTGCCGGGGTTTTTCGATGAATTTTTCGAGGTAAAGTCCGGGGTTGCCGAAGGCTGCATCGGCTTCGCCTTGGGCTGCGGAGAATAGTTTGGGGAGTTCGGATGCTTCTCTCACTAGCCTCATCCCCCGACCACCACCGCCCGCTGTGGCTTTGATCATCACAGGATAGCCTATGTCGCGGGCGATCGACAAAGCTTCGCGATCGTCCGCCAGCAATCCGTCGCTACCGGGAACTGTGGGGACTTTCACTCGCTGCATCGTTTCTTTGGCGGTGGATTTGTCGCCCATCGCCCGCATCGCGGCAGGAGAAGGGCCGATGAAGGTAATTTGATGGTCGGCGCAGATTTCGGCAAATCGGGCGTTTTCGGCGAGGAAGCCGTAACCGGGGTGAATGGCTGCTGCGTTGCGCGTCAGGGCAGCCGCGATGATGTTGGGGATGTTTAAATAGCTTTTGCTGCTGGTGGGGGGGCCGATGCAAACGGCTTCGTCTGCCAACTGGACGTGCAAGGCGTGTTTATCTACGGTGGAGTGTACGGCGACCGTGGCAATCCCCATTTCCTCGCAGGTCCGCAATATGCGGAGAGCTATTTCTCCCCGATTAGCGATTAAAATTTTCGAGAACCCCATCTTCGCTGCTTAATTCACTCAATATTCTGTACAATAATGCCTTTCGGTATGTTCTGGATAATCGTTTTCCAGAAATTGTTCACAAAAATTTATTTTACATTTTGCGGGTAGTGGTGCTATGATTTTAAATCGGCGGTCTAAAAGGGCAAGTCACAAGTTAAATGTCAGGAACCTCAACCTGTGAATCTTTAACTCGTAACGCAAAAATCCCGGAGATTGCTAGAAAGAGCGGATGTGGCGGAATTGGTATACGCGCACGCTTGAGGTGCGTGTGGCATTATGTCCTTGCGAGTTCGAGTCTCGCCATCCGCATTGAATATGTAAAACAACTGTTGACGGTTTTGGCTGTCGGCAGTTGTTTTATATTGAGTGGTTTTTCTAGAAAGTCGATCGAGTACGGTAGGGTGCTGATTCATCAGATATCTTTAAGTGCGATCGAACTTCTGACAGATCCACACCATACAAAATACTGTTTAACTGTCGATCGACAATTGTGTTTGAATTAAAAACATAGATAGTTATCGTTTGTCAAGTAGAATGGGGTTAGTTAGGTTCCGAATCCGAGAGTTGGCTGAGGAAAAAGGATGGACGCTAAAGGATGTTGCCGATCGATCCGAGGTTCCGTACAGCACAGTCAGGCACTATGCTCGTTCGGAAGGACTAGCAACGGTTGATATCACATCCATTCAAAAGATAGCTCGCACCCTCGATGTTTTGATTGAGGAGTTGATGGAAGTTGTTAAAGAATGAACCGATGAAATTATATTAGCAAACGGAAGTTAGATCGATGACATCCTACGCCTTAAACTTACCCGTTCAGTTACAGCAAGAAGCTGAAAAATTGGCAACACTCCAAGGCATTTCCTTCGATCAGTTTATCCTCTGGGCTGTAGCCGAAAAAGTCGCTACCCTCAACCAGCGGAATGACGATCCGGCTTTTCCTGAAATCACCTATGTGCGCGGCGCTAGCGGCGAACTCGTTCCCGTTTTGCGCGGCACTCGGTTGCGGGTGCAAACAGTAGTCATCGCAGCGCAGAAATGGGGTTTTTCTCCAAACCAAATTGCCACTGAGTATGACTTAAGTGAAGATCGAGTGAACGCTGTTCTCGCTTTTTATGCGGCTCACCATCAAGAAATAGACGCATCTATTGCCGCTGAGCAAATTATCGAAGCTGCTAATGTCTAAACCGCTATTGCATCTAGATGCCGATACCTCTATTAAAGCTTTGCAAGCCGCCCTTTTATCTCGCAGTCACGATGTCACTCGGACACCGACTGAGTGGATGGCTTTAGATGCTAGCGATGAGGCTCAATTGCTAGAAGCAACAGCGCGAGGGCGGTGTATTTTTAAGTTTAATATCCGGGATTTTCAGGTTTTAGCTCAGCGTTATCCCGAACATGGTGGCATCATTTTGGCTGCTCAAAGTGAAGTTTCTGTGTTTGTGTAGCCGCAATTTCAACCGCCGGGTTTCTACACAAAAGAAGTACAATAATTATGGCAAAATAAGAATTACTCATTTATTCTATCGCCATTATCCCAATGACTACCGTTACCCAAGCAGAAATTGAACAGTATCGCTCCCAATTACAAGAATATCCCGATGCTCTAAAAGAGCTTGATGTACTTGAAGAGTGTGAAGGCGATTTAGAATATGCAGCCGAAACCTTAGCAATTAAGTCAGGAGAATTAGACAACGATCTAGATGCAAGAAACCCAAATGAGCCTAGCTTGTTAGAAAAATCAGCCGAGAAATTACGTCCTCATATTTGTACGCAAGCCTTTAAAGACGTATTGAGTCAAGGTTTTGCTGTTGCATTGGGTTCGCTAATAACTGCTGGCGTTTACACAGGAGTACCATTAACACTGGTACTTATTTACATAATCACGAAAAATTTGGACAAGTTTTGTCAGGATTGCTAAACGCCGATCGCAGTGAAGCCAGCCCAGTAATGAGGTTCAGCAAAAGGAAACGGCTTGCGGTTCAGTGCGCCATCCAGAGGAGCATTAACAAAGCGTGTGCGTTCTTTTTTGGGCAACAGTTTAAATGTTTGATCGATTTGCGGTTTGAGGCATTTTAATAATGCTTCAAGCCCCTCTGAGGTCAGATTCCGCAGCCATTGTTGTGCCTCATTGAGAGCAGTAACCGTTGATAGAGTTTCTAGGTTTTCATAGAACCGAATCAGTAACAAACTGCTGGCGAGTTCATCCACGTTCCAAAGGGTACTGACCATACTAGGGCTACCTGCTAAGAGAAATCCGAAAGGTAAGCCAATATATTCATCGCTGGTTCTGGATTCTGTCAATCCAGTTTCGCAGGCGGAGAGGGTGACAAGGCGACATTGATTTAGATCGAGATTCAAGATTTCTAATAGTGTCAAACGTTCTTTATTGGCGAATACCAGGGATGATTCCAAAGGCGAGTCAGGCTCGAAGTTGCCGTGACAACCGAAATGGGCGCAGTTGGCAAAGCTGAGTTTCGCGTTTAGAATTGCGTTCTTATTAGCATCATCTTTTGCCAAGAAATCATTAGACTTGAATTTGTGACGGATGTTAGCGGCTTGCAGTTCAAGTAAGTAGCGGTCTTTTGTAGGATTGGCAATAGCAAATAGGTGAGAGAAATGAGGGCGTTGTCGCTGTTTCGCCTGTTGCAGTAGTTGGCAACTGGGGGCATAGCTGACTCCACCAGGGAATAAGTCGAGAAGGCACGATTCCGATTGGGACGATACAGTGATAGAAGAATCGATTTCATCGGTGCATCCGCTTTCAAAATCCCTTTCGTGGGAGATTGGCAACGCATGAAGGGGGAAAAGATGCAGGAAGCGATGAGGAATTAAAATCAGTCGATCGCACGGTTTCGGAATATTCTTTAAAATCTCATCAAGATGCAAAATCTCAGCTAGTTTTTGGAGGCGGGAGGCTAGTTTTTGCTTCCATTGGGGTTTTATCTCTTTGTACTCTTTCCGATACTCGTTCTCCCAATTTACCAAGGCTTGAAAGTCTGCTGTTGAAGATTGCCAGATTATTGGTGTTGGGGATTGTGGGGTGATGATGAAAGTTAGAAATTTATCGCCTATGATGTACCACTCAAGAATAGCGGTGTTTTCACCTATCAGAGTTTGAATGTCTTTGTAGAGGATGGGCTTAACTTTTTGGGTGAGGCTAAAATCAGGATCAATTGATGTAATTTCATGAGCAATCAATTCATCGAGTTGTTTACGCAATTTGGTGAGATGAGTAGAATCGCGGCTAGTGGTTAGGCTGTCGATTTTGAGGCTGCGTTCTCCCAATATTCTGCCACCATTACTGTTACGGTTTATCTGTTCGATTTCCAGTTGTCGCTGTTCGGCCTCAATTTCTCGACCGAGGCGCGACAATTCGTTGAGAACAGTTTCGGGGATATTGCCTTTAGGTTTGATGTCACGGTTGGCAAAGAGTTCTACAAGGTTGCGGGCTTTGCTACGTTCGGCATATTCCACAGCTTCGGTGTCGCGTTGCAGTTCGATGCAAACTTCTACCATGCCCAGATAGAGTTGATTCCATTCTTCGGCTAATTTCTGTTTGGTTTCATCCCCAGATTGAATCTCGCCCCGTAAAAATTCTACTGTTTCAATCGCTGGGGCATAGGTATCATAAGCGAGTTGCCATAGCTGGTTAGTTCGGTAAAGATTACCTAAATTAGATAAAGTCTCTGTATGTCGTTGTGGGAAAGCCTCGCGAGTTCTAATAGTTAAAGCATTGCGATAAAGTTCGATCGCAACTTCGATATTCTGAGCTTTCTCTCCCCTGATTCTGTAAATGTAGGCAATTGCCAGATTATTTTGCGTCGCCGCCCAATATTCGGGAAAGGCATCGCGGGTGCGGATGGTTAATGCAGCAGTGAAATATTCGATCGCAACTTCGATATTCTGAGCTTTCTCTCCCCTGATTCTGTCACTGTAGGCATTTGCCAGATTATTTTGCGTCTGAGCCCAATCTTCGGGAAAGGCATCGCGGGTGTGGATGGTTAATGCAGCAGTGAAATATTCGATGGCAACTTCGATATTCTGAGCTTTCTCTCCCCTAATTCTGTCACAGTAGGCATTTGCCAGATTATTTTGCGTGCTAGCCCAATTTTCGGGAAAGGCATCGCGGGTGTAAACGGTTAATGCAGCAGTGTAAGATGCGATCGCCAGTTCGATATTCTCTGCTTTCTCTCCCCTGATTCTGTCACTGTAGGCTGCTGCCAGATTATTTTGCGTCCTTGCCCAATTTTCGGGAAAGGCATCGCGGGTGTAGATGGTTAATGCAGCAGTGCAAGATGCGATCGCCAGTTCGATATTCTCTGCTTTCTCTCCCCTGATTCTGTAACTGTAGGCAATTGCCAGATTATTTTGCGTCTGGGCCCAACTTTCGGGAAAGGCGTCGCGGGTGCGGATGGTTAATGTAGCAGTGTAATATGCGATCGCCAGTTCGATATTCTGAGCTTTCTCTCCCCTGATTCTGTAAGTGTAGGCAATTGCCAGATTATTTTGCGTCCTTGCCCAATCTTGGGGAAAGGCATCGCTGGTGTACACGGTTAATGCAGCAGTGTAAGATGCGATCGCCAGTTCGATATTCTCTGCGGTCTCTCCCCTGATTCTGTTACGGTAGGCTTCTCCCAGATTATTTTGCGTGCTAGCCCAATATTCGGGAAAGGCATCGCGGGTGCGGACGGATAATGCAGCAGTGTAAGATGCGATCGCCAGTTCGATATTCTCTGCTTTCTCTCCCCTGATTCTGTAACTGTAGGCAATTGCCAGATTATTTTGCGTCGCCGCCCAATCTTGGGGAAAGGCATCGCGGGTGTAGACGGTTAATGCAGCAGTGTAAGATGCGATCGCACTTTCGATATTCTCTGCGGTCTCTCCCCTGATTCTGTAAGTGTAGGCAATTGCCAGATTATTTTGCGTGCTAGCCCATTTTTCGGGAAAGGCATCGCGGGTGAGGACGGTTAATGCAGCAGTGTAAGATGCGATCGCCAGTTCGATATTCTCTGCTTTCTCTCCCCTGATTCTGTAACTGTAGGCAATTGCCAGATTATTTTGCGTCGTTGCCCATTTTTCGGGAAAGGCATCGCGGGTGTAGACGGTTAATGCTGCAGTGTAATATGCGATCGCACTTTCGATATTCTCTGCTTTCTCTCCCCTGATCCTGTAAGTGTAGGCAATTGCCAGATTATTTTGCGTCTGGGTCCAATTTTCGCTTCCGGGTTCCCGATTATTTAAAACTATTTGATAACCAGTAATGGCAATTTCAAGATTATTCGCTCTTTTCCCCAGCGGAAAGTCACTAATATGAATACTCAAGTTTCCAATGCGGTCGAGAATAAATTCAATTGCTTCGGGATGATCGGCAATTATATTCTGGGCCACTTGCTGTAAAATCTCGGCAAAACGGTCATTGAGGAGATGTTGCCGCCCGGCGAGCATGGGGTAAATTACTTTAATATCGCTCTTGCTATCTTTTTCTGCTTGCAATAAGTTTCCGATAAACTCTAAATACTCTTGGCGATTTTCACCTTCAGAGTTATCGCTATCTCCCTCATCATTCATCCCCAAGAATTGCCCTAGCTGACTGGCAAAATTCCATAAAAAATTAGCATGATTTTCCTGTCCTTCCTCTGCCAGGTTTTCTGCTACTACCTCGCAAACTTGCAGAAACCCCGAATCTACCAATTCTAAGTTAGCCTGTAAAATCTGCGGTTCCTCACCGTTGGGGCAATTCAGGAGTGTCTCAATCAATTGCTGATAAGCTTGGGCGCGGGTTTCTTCCATTGTGGGGAGTTTTCAGTAACACCGATGTTTATTTTACCATGATGCGATGGGTGGCCAGAAACCGGGTTTTTTCGAGAATATTTGGTTACAGGCGAAGAAATGGGAAAAAACCCGGTTTCTTCGATCGTGCCAGTGGCGAGAAACCTCGGTTAGCCCGATAGTCCGCCAGGGGTTGAAACCCCTGTCTCATAGCAAAAGTCCTCTGAAGAGGACTAAAGAGTTTTTCATTTTTATCTCGGATTTTCAGTCGGTTTCAACCGACTTTCGCTATTAGCCAGGGGTTTCAACCCCTGGCGGTTGTGGCAACACCGCTAGAGTGCAAGCAACATAGGAAAAAACCCGGTTTCTTCTAATTTTGCGCTAATTCTGGCGGCCGGCCCATTAAACCGGTCATCAAGCGCAAGGCTAAAAACCTCACTGGGGGAATTGTCCGCAAACACCACAATCCAAAGCGGCGAAATGCTACAATTGGCAGCCAAGTATTGGAAAATAATCTGTCTAGAAAATCGGTAAATCCTAACACGATTAAGTTCTCTTTTTTGCGCCAGTTGTGATACCGTTTCAATACTCGCAAGTCGCCGATGTCTTCGCCTTTTTGGTGCGCTTGCTGCAAGATTTGGGCGATCGCCCCAGCGTCTCGAATGCCCATATTTAATCCCTGGCCGCCCACGGGATGGCAGCAGTGGGCGGCGTCGCCAATTAGTGCTAATCTGGGCAAAACGTAGCGATCGCTCTGCATTAACTGCACCGGAAACAAAAAGCGATCGCTCTCCAATTCCAAACGCCCCAAAAGCCCGCCCGTGCGCTGTTCCAACAAAGTCAAAAACTCTGTTTCATCCATTTGTTGCAAAGCTTTTGCTTCCGCGTGGGGTGCTGTCCAAACTACTTGACAGCGGTTCCCCGGTAATGGTAAAACTCCCATCGGGCCGCTCGGCCAAAAGCGCTCAAAAGCGATATCATTGTGCGGTTTTTCTGCTTTAATAGTGATAGCAACGCAGGATTGCCAGTATTTCCAGCCGCGAGTGCTGATGTTGGCTTCGGTGCGGATGCGCGATCGCGAACCGTCGGCGGCGACTAATAATTTGGTGCGAATAGTCCGAGTTTCGCCGTGTTGTTTGACTTCTATTTCCGCGCAATCGGTTAAATATTTTACCTCGACTACTTCCGCCGGACAAACCCAACTAAAATTCGGGTTTTTTGCCAAAGATTCTTGCAAAGCTGACAGCATGACTCCGTGCTCGCCAACGTAACCTAAAGCTGCTTTTGGTACAGGCAATTTGCCAGTATTTCCCAAATCCGGGCGGTGGAATTCGACGACACCGGGATAGTCGCCGTCGCAGAGGCTAATTTGCTCGAAGGTGGTGATTTGTGGCAAGATTTGCTGCCACACGCCGATACCTTCTAAGATCATTCCTGATAGCAGGGTGATTGCATAGGCTTGTTTTTTCGCTGCGGCGGCCGCGGGGAGTTGGGTTTCAATTATAGCGATTTTCAATCCAGAATCTTTTAACGCGCTGGCTAAGGTGGCCCCGACTATGCCACCTCCGACGATGGCTATGTCAAAGTCGAGTGTCGGTGTTTGCGTCGAGGCTGTGGTTGGAGAAAGTTCGTTTACAGGCATTTTCAAGGGATTTTGTCAAAGTTAATTGGATTGTTACTTTTTTATTGTAAAGAATTATTTCGATTTAGGGCGATCGAGAAGAGTAGACTATCGACATCCCTGAAAATCAAGGTTTTCAGACTACGAGATCCAAATGCAAGTCCTGGATGCACTCGCTAACTCAGAAACCCGGTTTCTTCCTATATTTCTCGTCACTAAACGGAAAACTCCTAGAAACCGGGTTTCTAGCCCCCCCAATGAGTCAGCCCTGAAACTAATGACTCATGACTCATGACCAAAAGCATCCAGGATACAAGCCCCCGGATTCATTCCGAAAGCAGACTCAGTACCCAGAAATAAAAAACCTGTATCCGATAAAGGAACCCCCGAATTTATCCGTGGGGTCAATGCTTCAATCTAAAATCTAAAATCTAAAATCTAAAATAGATTGACCATTTCCTTTGTGTTTTCGGTAGCCAGCGCTGATACTTCCTGGCAAATGGGAATCTCGATGACAAACTCTGCACCTTCCCCAGGCGTGGAAATACACTGCAATTTGCCTCGGTGCTTTTCAACTATAATCTGATAGCTGATTGACAGTCCCAAGCCTGTACCTTTGCCGACGGGTTTAGTAGTAAAAAATGGGTCGAACAATTTGCCAATGACTTCTTGATGGATTCCCATCCCGTTGTCGGCAATGCGAATTGTTACTGTGTCTGAATTGGCAATCGTGCTAATCCGAATTCTGTTGTGGTGAGCATATATTTCTTTTGAAGAATGAGTGCTGTTGTACTCTTCGAGGGCGTCGATCGCATTTCCTAAAAGATTCATAAATACTTGATTGAGCTGACCTACATAGCACTCGACTTTTGGAAAATTCCCGTATTCTTTGATAATCTCAATAGCGGGACGAAGTACATTAGCTTTGATGCGGTGCTGCAAAATTAGCAAAGTGCTTTCGATTCCTTCGTGAATGTCTACTCGCTTCATCTGCGATTCGTCGAGTCTGGAAAAGTTGCGTAAGGATACAACTAAGTCGCGGATGCGATCGGCTCCTACTTTCATTGATTCCAAAATCTTCGTAAAGTCTTCCATCAAGTAATCAACTTCAATATCTGCGGCTGCTTCTACAATTTCTGGGACGGGATTTGGGTATTTTTCCTGGTAAAGGTGGAGCAAACTGAGTAAGTCTGTGGCGTATTGGCTGGCGTGGGTGATGTTGCCGTAAATGAAGTTAATCGGATTGTTAATTTCGTGGGCGATGCCGGCAACTAGCTGCCCGAGAGAAGAGATTTTTTCGGTTTGGATTAGTTGAGTTTGAGTTTGGTGCAACTCGCGGACAGCTTTTTCGAGCTCGGCTGCTTGCGATCGATACTGTCCCTCCGACTGCTTGAGTGCTTCCAAAACTTGGACTCGATCGCTAATATCGGTGTGAGTTCCCACCCACTCGCGAATGCTGCCGTCGGCTGCTAAAAGGGGGACGCCCCGCACCCAGAAGTGTCTGTAGCTGCCGTCAGCAGACCGCAAGCGATGCTCGACTTCGTAGAGACTTTTTGTTTCTATCGCCCGCATCCAAGCTTGAATTGTGCGATCGCGGTCTTCTGGGTGCACTGCTTCTATCCAGTTGTCCTTCTCTTTCCAACTCATGCCCGTATAAGCTATCCAATCAGGCTGAGGCTTGTCGAAGATTCCGCTAGCGTTTGTCATCCAAACCATCTGTGCGGTGGCCATTGCCAGCGATCGATATCTTTCCTCGCTCAGACGCACAAATTCTTCGGCTTGCCGACTGGCTGTCACGTCGCGCAAAATAGCTGTGAATATGATTTCGCCTGCAACTTCGAGTTTGGAAATAGAAGCTTCGGCGGGAAATTCCGTACCGTCTCGGCGGCGGGCGAAAATTTCTTTGCGGTTGCCCATGTTTCGGGCTTGTTTAACGCCGCCGCCGAAATTACTGACGAGGTGGCTGTGAGGGGCGGCAAAAGCTTCGGGCAACAGCAGACTCAGGGATTGTCCGATCGCCTCCGCTGCACTCCACCCGAAAATCCTTTCTGCACCTTGGTTGAACAGGATAATTTTTTGGTCAGCATCCACGGAAATAATCGCGTCGTCGGCAATTTCTACAATGCCGGCGAAACGAGCTTGAGACAGTTGCAGGGCTTTTTCAGCGTGTTTGCGATCACTGATGTCGCGGGCGATCGTCGAAATGTATGTGAGTTTGTCGTCCGGTGAGGAGTGGGATATGATGACTTGGCTGACGGGAATTTCGAGTCCCGATGCTGACACGAAGGCTGTTTCTCCGCTCCAAAAGCCTTCGGAAACAGCGGTGGCGATCGCTTGTTTCAAAGTGCTGTAGTCTGACGCTGCCGTGAATTCTAGAACTTGTCGCTTGGATATATCTTCGTTTTCGTCTATACCCACCATTTTTCTGCCGGCTTTGTTAATGTAAATGGCGCGTCCTTCGAGGTTGTAAGTACCTACAAAATCGGGGGTTGCTTCCAGAATTGCTGCCAGACTTCTGTTGGCGATTTCGGCTTTTTTGCTTTCAGTAATATCCCGCGCGATGGTAACTATACCGCTAATATTTCCTAGTCCGTCCCGGTAAGCACTTTTTGTAGAAAGAAATGTCCGCAAATTTCCTTTAACTGGCAGCTCTTCTTCGATGGCTTCCGTTGTTCCCGCTGCCATAGTTGGGCGATCAGTTTTCCTAATATTGCCCGCAATTTCTGGCGGAAATAACTCGCTGTCATCTCTGCCGATAATGTCTTCTACAGACTTGCCAATTATACTGGCTCCCGCAGCATTAAGCATTAAGTAACGACCCTGAATATCTTTGACAAATAGGGCTGCGGGCGTACTGTTGATGACTGCCATCAACAGGTTGTAGTTTTTTTGAAGCGCCTGCTTTGTTGTTTGAGAGTCGAAAATTTGCTGCTGCAATTGCTCGTTGGTGATTTGCAGTTGGATAGTCCGTTTCTCAACTTGATTTTCTAAGTCTAATTTAGCTTTCCTCAGCCCCAGTTCCGCTCGATAGCGCTTCCGGTCTGCGCTGCAGAGAGTTTTGGCATTCTGCCAAATCAGAACTGTAAAAATAATCACGTTCAATACGCTTAAGAGCGATATCCCTACCTCCGGCGTGTAGGCTTGTAACCGATCTCCCAATAGGATGAAATAACCGACTAAAGGCGGGATAATGATTGCCCGTGGCAACAAGCGCCTCGCCATGATGCCGCCCGCGCGATCGCTCGTCATTACTGCTATCAATCCTCGCTCTGGACTGGCAAATAAAATGCCAAAGCTCAGCAACATAAATGCTGCGGAAGTGTGCAAAGCCATCCCTGTATTATTGCCAATTTGGTAAAATAAAGCTTTGTCGTAGAAATAGCCTATCAAACCCGTAAATGCAATTAACAATGCTGAACAGCTTAAGATTTGAATTCGCAGGTATTTAGGCCGACGTTCTGACAGCAGCAGCAGCGCTGTTCCCAGGAATAAAAAAGCAGCAGCAGTATTCGGCGCCATGCGTCCGGGTGTTCCGGTAATTGTCAATGTGTAACTTTCTTTAAATAGCAGTTGGTCGATGCCTAAGTCTAAATTACAGCTATATTGAACTAGGGTTAATATGCTAATTAATATAATTAAAAATGAGGATACTAAAATTAAATTTTTGTAATTTTTTTGAGGCTTTCTTGCTGTTAATTTGGCACGCCGGATCTGTTGGATGAATAGAGAAAACCCGCCCAAAATAAAGCATACCGCAGTATTGGCTTTCATGGTAACGAGTCCGGGCAGAATGCTTTTTAAGAGTTGCAGATCGAATATCCAACCCAAAATGACTGTACAGCCGATCGCCATTACTGCAATACTCGCTTTTTTGGAAAAAGACTCGACAGCAGCCATTCGGGTTGAGGGCCTTTGCAGTTGTTGTGTTCGTTCAAAGACTTCCAATTTCTCGATCCCTCTCATTATTTAGTTTCTACGTATCTAAGGTAACAATAAACACTCTAGTGATAGTGTTGCCTACTATACAAAGCTGCTTAAGATTTTCTCAAAGCTGCTAATCATAAAATATGAATTATTTTATCTAACTTTAGAGAGATCGTCAAATGAACGTTTAAGGCTCTTATGTAGAAGGCATTCGGCAGAATTGACTAATTTTTTATGTGTAAATTTTAATAAAAAATTCCTTGTTCCTTGTTCGTTGTCCATTCGATTTCGGAAATTGGCGGCCGAATCATCGGCAAGACGGAGTGTTTTTACTCAGTATATCGAGGGCTAATGGTAGCGGATGAATCACTGTGCAACAAGATCACTCGCATTGTAAATCGGCTGCTGTGGCTGTGGGAAATGTGGCACAACAGAGAAGACTCGGCGGTTGAAACCGCTACTACAAAAACAAAGTCCCAGCAGAGAGGGACTATCATAGGGGATATTAAAGTCGGAGTTGGTAACTGTCAACTGTCAACTGTCAACTGACAACTGACAACAGTCAACTAACTCCCAAGTTTTGAAGTGCTTCCAAAGCTTCGGTTGCTGACGGGTAACGCTGGGGGAAAGCGTACAGCACCATCTGGTCTAAAACGCAAGCCAACTGCGGGGTGACAGTTGCATTTTTCTGCCAGATGAGATTCCCTAAATTATCAACTCTGAGTTGTTTCGGGCGCATTCCTGTCAAGGCTTGAATCCCCATAAGCCCGACAGCATAGATGTCGCTGCACAATTTCGGGGAACCGATGGCTTGTTCCGGGGGAATATAATCTTGCTGAGTACCGCCACGCGATTTCGTTTGACCGATGCTGTTTTGTGAAGTGTTGATTTCTTTAACGGCCCCAAAATCAATTAATACCATTTTGTTATCAGATGTGCGCCTGATTAAGTTTTGAGGGTGAACGTCGCGGTGAATTACATCTTGTTTGTGAACAAAAACAAGCACTTCCAAGATATCTTTCAACAAAGCAATAACCTGATGCTCTTCCCAGGGTTGACCTTCGATTAGTTCTTGATACAAGGGTTGCCCTTCGATGAATTGATAGACTAAATAAAAATATCCATTTTCTTCAAAACGAGCTAACAATTCTGGTATCCGATCGTGTTGGCCCAATCGATATAAAACCCGCGTTTCTCGATCGAATAACTGGCTGGTTCTCTCAGACTGGCTTTTCAGGCGCTTGACGAGGCACAAAGGTCGATCGGGCAAATTTTCATCTTCAGCCAGATAGGTATCGCTGTACTCGGTGTTCACCAAATGTTCTCTAATTCGGTAACGCATCCGCAGCAGCTTTTGCAACATGGGATCGACAGAATTAGCTGGTTGTGTGCCTTTTTGTACAGCTCTCATGATGCAGTCCCAAAGATTTGCTCCGACTACTCTTTCTTCTTGTCCAATAATTTCTGCTTGCTTCAGTACCTTGGTGAGGTCTTTCCACAAGTTGTAGCCGACATACCGCCCCAGGTAGCCCACTGTGTACCCGCGGGCGATCGGATCGTTTTGCTGAATTTCTTGGTACGTCAAACCCCCTACAACGCCTCGAATTATCGACTGTTGCAACCGACTCAGGTGTTTTTCCGTTTGTTCGTATACCAGATTGTCCAAAAAAATTATTGCTTCTTCTACCGTCATAGTTTCATGGCTTAAGTTAGTTGTGCAGCAGCAACACATTTAGTTTTTATATTTCTGTTATAGACGGTTGGGTTAAAATTTACTAGGTTTTTTGATGGGTGAAATATATCTTGATAAATATGACTTTTATGAATCAAGATTGTGAATTATATGAAATTCATTTACTTGACAAATGATTGATGTGTTAAGTGGAATAGACTGATTTTTCTCAGAGAGGAGCTTAGAGATATAGCAATCCTCGCATCATTTGTGAATTTCTTACGGACTCCCAGCGGGTTCGGGGAGGGTTGGGGTGGAGTAAAAAATTTACGACTCCTGCAAGGATTGCTATATAAGGGTTATTTAAGCCGACATGATAAGCTGTGGTGCATTGAGATGGGAATTATCCGGCGGGCGCTCCTGCCCACCCGACAATAGTTTAAAGGAACAAGATAGTAAAAATTAGATTCGCGCCTGCTTATTAACAGTTAACGGCTAACAGTTAACTGTTAACTGTTAATTCTTAATCTTGTTCACATAGCCCCACAAACTGTAATCGCGACTCAGCCAACCCCGGAAAAAAGCCATCTGAGTCGGATCTTCTTGCACCCTTTTGTAGCGGTAAATAATTCGTTCATTAATCATTTGCAGCGCGGTATTTCTGTTATTTGCACCTTTCAGCGCTTCCTTGGTGCGCGGGTCAAAAACTCCCGTTTGTGGCAATCCTAATGCTTGCTGAAGAAAGGTAATTGAGTTATTAATACCGAAATTAACGGCGGTGTCAAACATGACGATCGCCAAAGCCGGCTGCATCGTGCCCGAGAGGCTCGAATCCCAGTAATATTTATAAATTTCTAGGAGCTCTGCTTCCGACATCTGCGTCACGTCAAGGGGCGGAAGCCCACGACTGTAGCGGTAGGCGTTGTATTCCGTTTGCAAGACGCCCCGATAAGTTCTGCCGCCCTTATCGGCAGGGTGATTGCTGAATCCACCCTCAAAATATAGGGTGAAATAAAGAGCAGTTTGAAATAATTTCTGCCGAAAGCTGGCTGTCTGCTGCTGCTGTGCGAAAGTCTTTTGGGCAAAGGGTAAGGGGATTGCTAAGGTTAACAAGAGTATCCCCAGCAGGAGGTTTGGTTTCCACTTGATCTTATGTTGGCGCTGTGTCGCTTGCTTGTCGCTCATAAATTCTCTGTGACGATCGCCCGTAATTCCGCTAAAACTGCTACTCTGCAAAATAATATAGATTCAACCTTTAACTTGATAGCACAGATAGGCCGCAAAATGAATTCCGATTTTCGCAACCAATCCGAAACACCCCAATTTGAAGATGCTGCATCGCTGACAGTGGTTGCAGAAATGTATTACTCTCAAGGCAACTTAGCAGCAGCCGTCGCTGCTTGTCGCAGAGCTCTGGAATTGCAACCGGATTGGGCGGCGGCTTACGTGACAATGGGCAATGTGCAGCAAGCAAGCGGCCAAATTGAGGAAGCGATGCGGTTTTATTCCGAGGCGATCGCTCTGAATCCGGATTTTGCTGAGGCTTATGCTAATTTGGGCAGTATGCTTTACAAACAAGGGCATTTGGTGGAGGCGGTTGTCAATTACGAAAAGGCGATCGAACTTAAACCTAATTTGGCTGCTGCTTACTGGAATTTGGCAGGGGCACTGAAGCAGCAGGGGCAGCAGGATGCAGCGGTAGCATACGAGCAAAAAGCTCTCGAACTCAATCCCCACCTTGCTCAGGTAGATTTTCACTTAAATTTAGGAGATACATTAGCGCGGCAAGGGAAGTTAGATGAGGCGGTGGCTGCATGGCAGCAGGCGATCGCATTCAAACCCGATTTAGCCGAAGCATACTGTCAAATTGGCCGAGTTTTGCGCCACCAGGGTCAATTTAAAGACGCAATACCCAACCTTCAAAAAGCTCTACAAATTAAACCCGATTTTATTGGAGCTCACCAACATTTGTGCGACATCCTCAGAGATAGTAGCGATTTAGCTGCCGCGCGGCAAGCCGTGCACCACTACAGCCAAATGTGTGCAGAAACCGATCCAATTATGACCGCGATTTACTTCATCAGCACCTATCAAGTGTCGGGATTAAATCAAATTGCGGGCGATCGATTTTTAGAGCTAGAGTCGTACTTAGAGCAAAACTTAGAAACCGCTAGCCCGGTGGAAATTAAATCGCTTTATGCAAACTTGTTATTCAGCACGCCCTATTTGCGAGATGACTTGGCGGCCAACTCCAAACTTTACAGATTAATTGCCCAAAAGTATATCGACCAATGTATTAAACCTAATTTTTCTCAACCCGCAAATTACAGCTTCAAACCAACGGTTCCATCCAGCAAGTTAAAAATCGGCTTTTTGTCCAATCACTTTAGCCGCCATTCTGTAGGCTGGTGCAGCGCGGACATCATTCGCGAATTGTCCGACATCACACCCAATGTGTACTTGTACGCTTCGGAAAAAATTATTCCTGACGCTCTCACTAAGCAATTTGAAACTTGGGGAAAACTCACTTTTCCGACCACCTACCCGAACGGACTTGCCAATTCCGCAGAAATTATCGACCAAATTCAGCAAGATGAATTGGACGTTTTAGTTGATTTAGATTCTCTCAGCGTACCAGTTCACGCTGATATTCTCTACCAAAAACCCGCACCAGTTTGTGTTTCTTGGCTGGGATTTGACGCCCCTTACATATCGCCGGAAAATTACTTTCTTACAGACTGGCACTCGCACCCTGCAGACAGGGAAAAATATTATGACGAGCAGCTAATTAGGATGCCTGATTCCTTTGTCGCGGTGTCGGGTTTTCAGAGATATGGAGTCGATCCCGTTGCATTGAGAAGATCGCATCGGATCGGTTTGGATCAGATAGTTTACCTGTGCGTCGCTCCCGGCAGAAAATTCAATAGCGAGTTGGTAAAAGCACAAATTGCGATTCTCAAAGAAGTGCCGAACAGTATCTTAATTCACAAAGCTTTAGGCGATGCTGCCGTGTTTGAGGCTGCATATCACCAAGCTTGCGAAGCTGAGAAAGTGAGCAAGCACCGAATTAAGTTTTTGCCGAGGTTTGCTACTGAGGAAGAACACAGAATTATCTATTTGCTGGCAGATGTTTTGTTAGATTCTTATCCTTACAACGGAGGAACTCAAACTTTAGAGGCTTTGTGGTCTAATTTGCCAGTGGTGACTCGCACAGGAGAGCAATTTCTGTCGAGAATGGGTTATTCGTTTTTGCAGACTTTGGGAATTGAAACAGGCGTGGCTTTGTCTTGGTCGGAATATGTGGAAGTGGGTGTAAAATTGGGCAAAGATCGTGAATTGAGAAATGCAATTAAAGCACAGTTGGTGAAATCTAAAGATCCAGCCAATTTGTCGCCGCTGTGGAATCCGAAAAAGTTTGCTGATGATATGTATGCGATCTTGGAAAAATTATGTAAGATCGGATAAATGCTGGCTAGTGACTGCTGACTAATGACTAATGACTAATGACTAATAACTAATGACTTCAACACTGCCAACTATTAAGTTTTTGAAACAGCCGACTTCGGAAGCTTGGGTGCAACAGGCGATCGCCCATTTGGATACAATCTTATTAGACCATTCTCACTGCGAGCGGAAAGCGGCAGGAGTAGCGTTAAATTTAATGTTTCGCTACCCAGCAAGGGAAAAATTGGTGAGGATGCTAACGGCGATCGCCCGCGAAGAATTAGAGCATTTCGAGCAAGTCAACCAGCGGTTAGAAAAGCGCAGCATCGCTTTGGGCCCTTTGGCCGCACCTCCCTACGGTGCAGGTTTGTCCGCCCAAATTCGCAAGCAGGAACCGGAGAGACTTTTGGATTCTTTGTTAGTTTCTGGTTTGATAGAAGCGCGCAGTCATGAACGGTTGGGGCTGCTGGGCGATCGCTGTCCCGACGCAGAATTAGCTAAGTTTTACCGCAGTTTGATGGCTTCGGAAGCGCGCCATTACGGGGTATATTGGATTTTGGCAACAACTTATTTCGATCGGGATATTGTGATGCAGAGGTTGGAGGAATTATCATTAGTAGAGAGCGAGTTGCTGGCAAGTCTTCATCCTGAACCGAGAATTCACAGTTAAAAGCTAGGTGCATTTAAAAACTGTAAAAAAAATTAGTAAGTTTACAGTTGCTAAAGTCAACAAATAAATATTAAGTTGCAACCACCCATGAAAACCCAACATCTGGATTTTTTAATTCGTTCCTGGGAAACGCGCGATCGCGCTGAGGCGTTCTATTTAATTAGGGATGTTTTAGCAGAGTACGGTTTAAAATGCGAACCTCACGGGGCAGATCGAGATGTCTATGATGTAGAACTACATTATCATAATCAAGGCGGCGAATTTTGGGTAGTTGAACGGCAGGATAAAATAGTGGGTACGGCGGCTTACTATCCGATTGAGCGCGGAAATAATGCTGTGGAAATTCGCAAAATGTATATTTTGCCAGCAGCAAGGGGACAGGGTTTGGGGAAATTTTTACTGAAAGAATTGGAAAGTAAAATTATCGCTCGTGGCTTTGAGGAAATCTGGATAGAAACTGCTAGCATTCTCAAAGACGCTGTGAAAATGTACGAAAATAGCGGATATCTACCGACAACTGGTGTGGAGACGCCAAGGTGCGATCGGGTTTACGTAAAATATCTAGGTATAAAAAATATATAATAAGGTTGGGTTTCTATAAACAATGATTAATTTACTCAGTTTCAATGCACAACAGCAAAGAGTTGTTTGGCGAGGCATTTCTGCCTTAACCTTCTGCCTTACTTTTGTACTGATTAGTTATTTTGTGATAGCGCTGCCCCTACCGCCCTTCCATAGCGCAGAGTCGCGCCTAATCTTCGCCCTTCGCTGCCCAATTTTTCCGGTACTGATGTTATTTGCTGGCATAGTTGCAGTTGGTAATGGTAGATTTAGCAGCCCAGCCATCAACCCTTTAGCGAATGCCGAATCAGAAGCAATGCGGATTAATTTACGTTATCTGAGCAACACTCTAGAGCAATTTGTGCTGTTTTTTGTAGGCAGTTTAATCCTTTCTACCTTTTTAGATACTTACAGCATCAAGCTGATGCCAATTTTGGCAATTTTGTTTGTTTTGGGAAGAATGGCGTTTTGGATAGGCTATCTTAAAGAGCCGATAGAACTAGCTTTTTGCCTGGGAGTTACTCTGTATCCTAATATTGCCGTACTAATTTATGATGCCTACTGCGTACTATTTTTTTATAACTGAGAGTGGCGTTTTTTTTGACACATAAATTCTGCTTTCATTAGTTTTGTAAAACCCTAAAAATAGGAGAAAAACCAATGACTATCCTTACAAAAAACTCTCAATCTCAAAATGATGCTCTCAACAAAGTTTTAGACGGCCCTAAAGATAATAGATTTGTTCAGACAGTGCGGGGGATTTTAAATCCTCTGTATTATTTAGAACGAAACTATAAAAGCTACGGTGACATTTTTACCAGCAAATTCAGCAATTTTCCGCCCCAGGTAATTATTAGCAATCCTCAAGCTATTCAAGAAGTTTTTACAGCGGATTCAAAACTTTTTGAATCCGGCACGGGAAACCAGATAGCGCTACCTTTAGTAGGCCCCAATTCGTTATTGTTGTTAGATGGCGATCGACATTTGCAGCAGCGCAAACTTTTAATGCCACCTTTTCATGGTGAACGCATGAAAGCTTACGGACAAATCATCCGCAATACCACCGAAAAAGTAATTAATAAATGGTCTCCTGGTAACTCGGTTATCGCGCATTCAACTATGCAGGAGATTTCCTTGGAAGTGATATTGCACGCAGTTTTCGGGCTGAGCGAAGGAGAACGATACCAGCAAATCCAGCAACTTATTGTTAAAATGTTAAATTTTTTTAGCAATCCCTTAAGCGCTACCTTTCTGTTTATCAATTCGTTGCAAAAAGATTTAGGTGCTTGGAGTCCTTGGGGAGGGTTTCTGCGACAAAGACAGCGTTTAGATGAACTGCTTTATCAAGAAATCCGCGATCGCAAAACTCAGTCTGAACCATTAGGCGAAGACATCCTGAGCTTGTTAATTTCAGCTCGTGACGAAGCAGGACAGCCGATGAGCGACGTTGAATTGCGGGATGAATTAATGACAATGTTATTCGTGGGACACGAAACTACAGCCACAGCTTTAGCCTGGGCTTTGTATTGGATTCACTACCTCCCAGAAGTCCGCGAAAAACTGTTGCAAGAACTCAATTCTATTGATTTAGAAAATTCCGATCCGGCGGAAATAACTAAACTCCCGTATTTGAATGCTGTCTGTTGCGAAACGCTGCGGATTTATCCGATCGTATTTTTTGCATTTCCGCGCCTTCTGCAAGCTCCGATGCAGTTAATGGGTTATAATCTTCCCAAAGGAATGATAGTTTCTTCCTGTATTTATTTGGTTCACCACCGTCCTGATATTTACCCGGAACCTAAGCGCTTTAAACCCGAACGTTTTCTCGAACGTCAATTTTCACCTTACGAATATTTGCCATTTGGAGGAGGAAACCGCCGCTGTATTGGGGCGGCATTTGCCATGTTTGAAATGAAGTTAGTATTGGCGAAAGTGCTGTCACGATACTCTTTAGAACTTACAGAAAATAGTCCCGTACTGCCAGTACGTCGCGGTTTGACAATGGCACCCGCTGGTGGTGTGCATCTGACCGTAAAGAATCGGATTTGAATCATATCAAATCCGATCGCTCGATGGGATTTGATATGATACCGATACAACGGGTTTTAATTTAATTTTTGCTGCAGAGGAATCTCGATCGCAAATTCGGAACCTTCTCCCACTACAGAATTGCAAGAAAGCTTGCCGCCGTGTTTTTCTACTATAATAGAGTGCGAAATGGCCAGCCCTAAGCCAGTTCCTTTGCCAATGGGTTTAGTAGTAAAAAACGGGTCAAACAAGCGCTTTTGGACATCTTCGCTCATCCCAGGGCCGCTGTCAGCTATCCATATGGCAACGCTGTTATTGTCGGTTACTTGGGTGCGAATCGTAATTGCGAGATTTTTAGCGGTGCGATTGGATTCCTTCATCTCCATTTCCAATGCGTCTAACGCATTGCTCAACAAATTCATAAATACTTGATTTAACTGACCGGGATAACATTCAACTAAAGGCAAATTACCGTATTCTTTAATCACATTAATTGTCGGGTGATCAGCTTTATGTTTCAGGCGGTTTTGCAAAATTAGCAGCGTGCTTTCAATACCTTCGTGAATGTCAACTTGTTTTTTTTCGGCTTCGTCAAGTCTTGAAAAAGTTCGCAGGCTCAAAACTATGTCGCGGATGCGATCGGCTCCGACTTTCATAGATGCTAAAATTTTTGGTAAATCTTCAATGAGATAATCAATTTCAAAGTCATCCCTTGCATCTACAATTCTTGCGCTAGGCTGCGGGTATTCCTTCTGGTAAAGTTGCAGCATTTTTAGCAAGTTTTGAGTGTATTCGCTGGTGTAGCTGAGATTGCCGTAGATAAAATTAACTGGGTTGTTAATTTCGTGGGCGACACCTGCTACTAACTGTCCCAAACTTGACATTTTTTCACTTTGAATTAATTGAGTTTGGGTACGTTTTAGTTCGCGCAAAGTTTCTTCTAGCTGTTGAGTTTGAGCTTGAGCTAGTCGTGCCGCTTTGCGGGTTTGGGTGTACAGTTCAGCGTGGTCGATCGCGATCGCAATTTGAGCGACCACCGCTTGCATCAGTTCGACTTCCGAGTCGCTCCAATTTCGCATGGACACAGCCTCATAGCAGGTAATTGCCCCAATATCGCCTGAAGCAGTTTGAACTGGCAGCGACAGCACTGAGTTAATTTTTAAGGTCTGGAAATTTTCGCGCACTTCTAAATCTTCAAAAGTGCTGACATCATCAATTCGCAGGATGTGTCGCTGCAAAATCTGTGGCAGGGCGACACTAGATTGATCCTCTACAGAATAAGTACCGAGCAAACTCGGCAAAGCTGCATTCTTCGCTTCGCAAACTATTTCCCAAACCGGAGGATTGCGGTTTGGGCGATACCAAGTGAACAGGCACCAATCTATGTGCATCAAATTGCGAATTTTTTGAACTGCGGTTTCTAAAATTGTGTCTAAATCTAAAGATGTGCGAATCTGGTTGGCAATTTGATTGAGCAGTTGTTGTCGTCTTGCTTGCTGTCTGAGGGCTTGTTCCGATCGCACTAATGTTTCTTCTGCAAGTTTGCGATCTGTTAAATCTTGTATTACTGCTTGGATAATTTTTTCATTTCCCACCTCGATGACTGTCAGCACGACTTCTGCGGGAAAATCAGTACCGTCTAAGCGCTGATGAACCCAATCAAAACGGTGCTTTCCCCGCTCAAAAGCGATCGCTATCATGTCGTCAGCCATGCTCAAAGAATCTTTGCCATTGGGTTGGAAAGGAGGCGAGAGTGTGCCAGGGTTTTGGCAGTACAACTGTTGCGGGGTAGTACAGCCGAATAGTTTTAGGGTGGCTGTGTTAGCATCGGTGATGGCATTGTCACATAGCATAAAAACAGGCAAACTGGTTAATTCGTAGAGCGATCGAAATTTGGCTTCCGACTGCTGCAATGCGGCTTCTGTTTGCTTGCGCTCGGTAATATCAGCAACCATTGCCAAAGCGCCCACATAGCGTCCCTGTTTGTCGGCCAAGGAATTAGTAGAAACCATCGCCCACAAGTCCCTGCCGTCTCGGCGACGGAACTTAAAATCGAGCTGTTCGCGAATTCCTTGACGGCGGCGTTCGAGACTGATTTGTGCGATCGCCATGCCTTCTGCATCCATGAAAGCAAATAGTGACTGCCCGATCATTTCCTCTGGGGTAAAGCAGAGCAGAGTGGCCATTTTTTTGTTGACAAAAGTAGTTTTACCCTCCGCATCTATGATCCAAATTCCTTCGTCCGCTGTCTCGACAATGCACCTATATTTTTCCTCGCTTTCTCTGAGCGCTTCTTCTGCTAATTGGCGAGCCGTAATGTTTTGAGTCATTAGCAATCCGCCGATAATTTCTTGCCGTTCGTTTCTGACTGGCAAAGCATAACCGAGGTAAACGCGATCGCTGTAAAAAATTTCTGTAACAACTGTTTTTCCTGCCAGTGCCGCCCGATAAGTTGGCTCGATATCAGCGCAAACATCTGGCTCGAATACTTCCCAGATTGTCTTGCCTTCCATCAATTCTTTGGAAAGCCCGACTGCTGCTAATTCTGTACCTTCTACCAGCGTGTAGCGCAGTTCTGGATCGAACAACATCACCGCACCGTTAGGAAAGTTGCTTGCCATAGTGCGGTAAAGCTGTTCGCTTTTTTGCAGCGCAGCTTCTGCTTGTTTGCGATCGCTAATGTCAACTACAACGGCACCGATGCCGAGAGCCTCGCCATCTTTGTCTAGCAAGGGAAAATAAGAGCCTGTCAGGTGTCGGACAAACCCAGGCTTTCTGGGATTGTCACCACTCATCTCGATATTAATTAAGGGTTGTTTCGTCCTCAAAATTTGTTCGTACAGAGGCTCTACAATAGGAGCGATATTCGGCAATATTTCGCGTACAGTCTTGCCTATGTGTTCTTCAGGACTCAGGCAGTTTATTTCTGCTAGAAATTGATTAATTTGCAGGTAGCGCAATTGCGAGTCCAAAATGCAAATTCCCGCCGGGGCTTCCTTCAAAAAAGCATCAAATAGTGATTGTCTCTGTGCTAATTCTTGTTCTAAAGCTTTGCAAATACTGATATCTGTTAAAGAGCCAATCATCCCCACAACTTCTCCCGTGTTGTCTTTCAAGAGCGACAGCATCAGGTGCGAGGAAACATTTTCTCCCGATTTACGGCGTGTTATAACTTCTATTTCATGCTCGCCTTTTTCTTGTAGCGGCTTGATGACTTGCTCTAACAAAAATTCGTGCTGTTCGGGCGGGTAAATTAGAGAAATGTGCTGTCCGATAGCCTCAGCTTTTTCATAGCCGTATAACTTTTGACAGGCTTGATTCCAAATGGTAATCGAGCCGTCCATATCTGTAGAAATTACCGCCTCGTGCACTTGGTCGATAATTTGACTTTGGAGACGTAATTTCTCTTGAGTTTGTTCCAGTTCGGAGATTTTTTCTTCGAGTAGTTGCTGAGTTTTTTCCAGTTCCTCCGTCTGCTTTGTCAGCAATTTTTCCAGATGTGAATTGCCCTGCGGAAGCGCAGATTCTAGGGGAGCGCTATTTTGATCCCGATTATTAAAGATTTCTTCAGCGCTCAGCCAAATCGCGCACTCTCCCCCTGTTTCAATTGCCCGCTCGGAAACTCGCACGGGTACCAGATGCTGGTTTTTGTGTTTGTATGCTGCTTCGCACAGGTGCGTGTGGCTATTTTTTGCTTGACATTCTAGATATTTTTCTGGGCGCGCGCACTGTGTTTGCTGAATTTCCCAGTAGTTGAGGTGGAGAGTTTCTGCAACTGTGCGGCCGATAATACTTGCAAAAGCTGGATTTACGTCGAGAAAAGTCCCGTCCGTCCGGCACAATGCCAGCCCCATCGGGCACAGTTCTAACAATTGGCAACGGGAGCGATTGCGCTTGGCTTTTCCTAACTGGCTTTGCATCTGACCTAGCTGGACTTGGTTTATTTAATTATATCTTTATTATCTTGTTTATTGCTGTGAGTTTTATCCTTGATTAAGGAAGAGAGAAGAAGGAAGAAGGAAGACTTCCTTCTTCCTTCAATTAATCGCGGGCAATACCTTCGGATCTGGCAGCCAACTGCACTGCACCGGCGACTGCAATGGCAACTCTTTCGTCAAAAACAGACGGTATAATGTGTTCTTTGTCAAGCTGAGAAGGACTGACTAAAGAGGCGATCGCATAAGCTGCTTCCAAATACATACTGGGCGTAATCGTGGTTGCTTTGCAGTCCAAAGCACCTCGAAATATCCCCGGAAATGCCAAAACATTGTTAATTTGATTTGGGTAATCGCTGCGTCCGGTTGCTATGATCGCCGCATCTTCCATAATTAATTCTGGCTGAATTTCAGGAATGGGATTTGCCATTGCAAAAACAATGGGATTTTCTGCCATCGAACGCACCATTGACCGGGTGAGAACGCCGGGGGCGCTGACGCCTAAAAATACATCGGCACCGGCGATCGCATCTTCCAAAGTACCGCTCGAAGCCACAGCAAATTCTAGTTTTTCTGGGTTCATATCCGTGCGGTCTTGGGAAAGGACGCCTTTGGAGTCGCACATGATGATGTTTTGGGCACCTGCTTTACGCAGCAACCGGGCGATCGCAACTCCGGCCGCACCGGCTCCGTTAATCACAATACACACTTCTGCGATGGTTTTTTTGACGATTTTCAAGGCATTAATTAGTGCTGCCAAACTAACAATCGCAGTGCCGTGCTGGTCGTCGTGAAAAATGGGAATATCTAAGGTTTCCCGCAATCTTGCTTCGATTTCAAAGCAGCGGGGAGAAGAAATATCTTCGAGGTTAACGCCGCCAAAAACCGGGGCGATATTCTGCACTGTGCGAATAATTTCCTCGGTATCTTGGGTATTCAAACAGATAGGAAAGGCGTCAATACCTGCAAATTCTTTAAATAGCATGGCTTTGCCTTCCATGACTGGCAGTGCGGCGGCAGGGCCGAGGTTTCCCAGTCCCAAAACTGCGCTACCGTCGGTAACAATGGCAACAGTATTTTGTTTGATTGTGAGGTTATAAACTTGTTGCGGGTCATTGGCGATCGCAGTGCAGATGCGGCCCACTCCAGGGGTGTATGCCATTGCCAAATCTGACTGGCGTTTGAGGGAAATTTTGCTAACTACGCTGATTTTTCCGCCGCGGTGCAAGTTGAAAGTGCGATCGTACACGTCGATCACTCTGATATCTGGCAGTCCTTTCACTGCTTGCACTATTTCTTCATTGTGCTCGATGCTGGAGGCATCGACGTTGATATCGCGAACGGTAGTGGCGCGGGTTTGCTCGATCAAGTCGATTTGGCCGAAGTTGCCACCGACAGATGCGATCGCGCTGGTGACTCTTGCCAGCATTCCCGGCTGGTTCGGCAGAGCAACCCGAATTGTTAAACTAAAGCTGGGATTTGGTGTCAGTTTTACCATGATGCCTTGATTTCAGATTTGAGAATTTCAATCTTAGATTTTATCGCCAATGTTAGGCATAAAATTTAATAATTCAAATTTTCAACTGAAATTTTTAACAAATTCTATGAGCTTGTGGTACGATCGCTCTGTACTGCCAGGGGTGGCGCTGGAAAACAGCTCTTTTTTTCTGTAAAGCTTTGCTTTGTTTCTAGGTGGTGACTCTCCTACAAACAGTCTATTTTCTGTCAATTTCCCAGCGAACCGCGAATATGAAGCGCGGGGGTAGAAACCGGGTTTCTGAGGTAAACCTGCGGAACTATTATCTATTTTTGAGAATATTTCTGCTTATTCTGAACATCCGCAGATATTTCGCAAAAATCTATTTTCCAGCGATACCGCCTAATTCCTGCTGCTGTCTTTTGAAGCGAGACACCCAGGAGAGTTGATGCGGCTTTTTAGTGGCCTTTATTGGGAATGTAAAAAGTAGATGCACGGCTGTTTGAGCCGGCAGGAAAAAATCTGAGCGACTGACAAGCGGGCCTTTGATATATATTTTTTCGGCTTGTTTAACACTTGCCAAGGATTGCGAGTGCAACCTTGCAAACGATCGAATTACCTACACGCTTTGCCCGATAATTCCAGGGACTGTAACTAACAGACAATCTACCCCGCGCCACCACGATCACAGCTTGGGCCGAACCGTGTTGAGTTGCTGGTTGCTAACTGTCAATTTTACCGATCGGTCGCAGCATCGGCCCATATAATTGTAAAGAATTTGCAAGCCAGACAATCTGGGGGAACTTTTTCTAAGTCTTGCAGATCTATCGGTTGCTCTGCTTCGCTGCCGGGGGGAACTATGCACAGGGCAACTTGTCCGACTCCAGCCATGAGTTCGGCAACTCGCTCCAAAATACTGTCCATTTTTTCCATTAGTTGCTCTGCTGCATCGAGACTAGGCGCGATAATGAAAAAGGTTTTGACTCCATCGGGACAGGGAGCGAAGCCGAGGGTACAGTCTCGTAATAGTGCTTCGGTGGAGAGACTGAAACCGTTGTAGAAGCGATCGATTACTGCTTGATAAAAGGCGATTGTCAGAGAGCGATCGCCAAAAATTGGTTGAGATAGCATAACTACTTCCTTTCGTAGGATTTTTGGGTGCATTGAAAAAATTTTAACATACCTTAATGTAAGCGATTTAACAAAATGATCTAGCGATCGAGATCATGGACTTGATGTGACATTTTTTAATTTGTGTAGCGATCGCAACTGTGATAAAATGTACTCTGTGCTATCACGGCCAATAATTTTGATCGTATCAGCAGCTCAAAGCTAAGTACAAAATTTCCTACTAGGTGAGGAGAGGGGGATAGGCCCAGAGGGAGAGAACCAGAGGGAAATTACCTAAGTAGTGAGAGTATTATTGCCACAAAGTGCTGAATCTAGAGTTTAAAATAAACATCCAATCAAAATATTAAACATGAACTCGATCGCCCAACAGTTAAAAGCAAAATTTGAAAAAGCATTCACCGCTGCATTCGGCGAAAGTTATGCAGGTGCAGATCCGATGCTAGCCGCCGCCAGCAATCCCAACTTTGGGGACTTTCAATGCAACGCGGCAATGAGTTTGGGGAAAAAGTTAGGAAAGCCGCCGCGGGCGATCGCCTCGACAATCATCGAAAACCTAGATATTAGTGACATCTGCGAAACCCCAGAAATCGCCGGGCCAGGTTTTATCAATTTGAAGCTGAAACCGGCTTATTTGGAAGCGCAAATTAGTGCGATCGCCGGCGACTCGCGTTTGGGGATTGAATTCGCCAAAACGCCTCAGACAATCGCGATCGACTTTTCCAGTCCGAATATAGCCAAAGAAATGCACGTCGGACACTTGCGATCGACAATCATCGGAGATGCGATCGCCCGCACCCTCGAATTTCAAGGCCACGACGTACTCAGAATCAACCACATCGGCGACTGGGGCACCCAATTCGGAATGCTGATCGCATACTTGCGCGAAGTTCACCCCGAAGCCCTCACAACCGCTGACGCCCTAGACTTAGGCGATTTAGTCGCATTTTACCGCCAAGCAAAACAGCGCTTCGACGCAGACGAAACCTTCAAAGAAACCGCCCGCCAAGAAGTAGTAAAACTGCAAGCAGGCGCCGAAGACACCCGCCGCGCTTGGAAATTGCTGTGCGATCAATCGCGCCGCGAATTTCAAGTAATATACGACTTGCTCGATATCAAATTAACCGAACGCGGCGAATCGTTTTACAATCCATTATTGCCCGCAGTAGTCGAAGATTTAACCAACTTAGGTTTGCTAGTAGAAAGTGACGGCGCGAAATGCGTTTTTGTAGACGGTTTCACCAATAAAGAAGGCGAACCACTGCCACTAATTGTGCAGAAAACCGACGGCGGCTACAACTACGCCACCACAGATTTAGCAGCAGTGCGCTACCGCATCCAAAAAGACAATGCAAAGCGCATAATTTACGTCACCGATTCGGGACAAGCAAACCATTTTGCCCAAGTATTTGCAGTTGCGAGAAAAGCAGGTTGGATTCCTGAAGATGTCGAGATTGTCCACATTCCCTTCGGTTTGGTATTGGGAGAAGACGGCAAAAAGCTCAAAACTCGTTCTGGGGAAACAGTGCGGTTGCAGGATTTGTTAGATGAGGCGATCGTCCGCACGCGCCAAGATTTAGAAGAGAGATTAAAACTCGAAGAAAGACAAGAAACTGAGGAATTCATTGCTAACGTATCTCGAACAGTTGGTTTGAGTGCCGTTAAGTATGCCGATTTAAGTCAAAATCGCGCCAGCAACTATATTTTCAGTTACGACAAAATGCTCGCATTGCAAGGAAATACCGCTCCTTATATGCTGTATGCTTACGTGCGCGTGCAGGGAATTCGCCGCAAAGGTGAGATTAATTTTGATAATTTAGATGCTGGTGCGAAAGTAATTTTGCAATCAGATGCAGAGTTGGTATTGGCAAAGCATTTATTGCAGTTGAATGAAGTTGTGAATGCTGTGGGCGGCGATTTGTTGCCGAATCGGATTTGTCAGTATTTGTTTGAATTGAGTCAAAAATTTAATCAATTTTTTGAGCAATGTCCGGTTTTGAAAGCTGAGGAACCGTTGCGGACTTCGCGGTTGATTTTGTGCGATTTGACGGCGAGGACTTTGAAATTGGGTTTGGAGTTGTTGGGGATTAAGGTATTGGAAAGAATGTGATATAAAGTTTGTAGCTGTAGCGTGCGTGAGAGCGATAAATATTTGAATCTAGAGGATGAGAATGTTTACACTCACCCACCTCCGCAAGCTTTTCCTCTACTTCTAACAGTTGTGTTGTAATTTTTTAGATGGAATTGTGACTAAGTTTATTTTAGCGTGTGAAGAAGTGCGATCGCCCCTTCCTGCGTCAAATTTCATGCTAATGGGAGTATTTTTCGATGTTGCTAAAGAGAGTATGTTATACTTTTTGGTGAAAAGTATTGAAATTGATACTAAATAGCCGTAATGCCTGAAAACATTAAGCCGATTCAAAAGATTCTCTTTGGTAGTCCAGGGACGGGAAAAAGCTACCAGATTCGGAAAATTGCTAGAGATAAATTAGGAATCCCTTTCGATGACACTAACCACACTGTTAAGACAGTGTTTCATCCAGAGTACACCTATGCTGATTTTATGGGAAAATTGTTGCCCCTCACCCAAGGCAGCTCGATTATTTATAAATTTTATCCCGGGCATTTTATCCGCATCTTGGGAATGGCCTACCAAGGTTTAATTGAGGGGAATAACGCTCATTATTTGCTGGTAATTGATGAATTAAATCGAGGCAATGCTGCTGCTATTTTTGGAACAGTATTTCAGTTACTAGATCGCGAAAGTGATGGCTGGTCGAGTTATGAAGTCGATATTTCTGACATGGAGTTAGTTGGCTTACTGGAAGCAATGAATCAGGAGCCAAGCATTGACAATAATGGAGTAATTTATGTCAAAGATGGAACTGCTAAAAAACCGTACAAATATTTTTTTGAAGAAAAAAAAACAGAATTGGGAAGTATATACATCATCTGATGGCAGCAAAGTATGTAGCCTTCTACAGCAACGTCGAATTAATATTCCACCTAACTTGTCTATTCTCGCGACAATTAACACTTCGGATGAATCAATTTACTACCTTGACAGCGCCTTTAAACGGCGGTGGGGCTGGGAATACGTTAAGGCCCCAGTAGGAACATTTAACGAAGAATCTATTCCTGAAGAATTGCGAGATGTGAAGTTAGTCAGTGATGCTAAAGAAATAGAATGGTGGTCAGACTATTCATACTATATTGTGGGAATAAACGAATTGATTAAATCTAATTATCAGGTGATTCGGCGGATTGAAGATAAACAAATTGGTTGGTGGTTCATAAAACCAGAAAACGGCAAAGTGGATCTTAGTGAAGTAAAAGATAAATTGATGTTTTATCTTTGGGATAGTGTATTTGCCAGAGATAAACGGCCCTTAGAAAAGTTTTTATCGACTCCAAATAAGCAGGTAAAATTAACAGCCTATTCAGATTTTATAGATGTGGTGGAAGAATTTACCCAAAAAGTATGTGAACTAGGTTTCAGCTCTTATGTCAGCAAGCCCTCTGAATTTTGATATCAGCTATTTACTAAAATTTCAGCAGAGTAAGTACGGAAGAACAAAAGAGTATTGTTAGGATTTGCCAATTATGATTAACTTCAATTCCTTAAAGTTAATAATACCCGATAATTACTCGTTTGTTGGCATTCAAAAGCAAGATGACAAAGTGTAGTTTTATCTACCTAAAGGATATTATGATAGACTCTCTGAGCTTGACACATTTGTAGGAAAACGAGATTTATTTTTCCTAATATACAAAATTCTAGGCACTTTTAAAGAAATTTGTATTGAGAAAGGTTATATAGATGATATTGGTCAGTTGGGTACACAGGATCGTGAGGGTGTAATTAACAGTCATCGGGGTTCTGAAATTCAAAACGATGAAGAGGATTCAGAAAATATATTTTACTCGAAGCTGGACATTATTACTCAATTTTTGAAGGCTTATGAGGAACCCAAAATTTTAGCCCTTGCTTATCGATTGGGCAAAAGTAACAAGTTTGATGTCAGCCAGATTCATAAATACTTACACCAAGCTGTGTATTTAAGTAGTTAGACAGAATTAATTACACAAATACATAGTAGAATGATATTCCAGGCAAAATTATGAGTTAATTA